>NZ_JBGVSA010000029.1:0-41880 GCF_041807905.1 Uliginosibacterium sp. sgz301328 | reverse complement strand
GCGAACCTCGACAGGATGAAGGCCGACCCGCGCTTCCAGAACTGCCCACCGGCACAGAAGCGCATCGCCTGCCAGGAAGTGAACCTCATGTGGGCGGGGCACAACGCCTGGGCGCGCGCATTCGAGACCGCGCAGAAGAAAGTGGCCGGCGTCGAAGGGCAGATGGCGCTCGCGCAAGCCGATCTGGAAAGCTGCAAGTCGCCCGACAAACCCGTCCCGCCCCCGCCGCCGCAAGTGCTGCCGCCGGTGATCAACCTCGGGGCGGATGCGCTCTTCAAGTTCGACAAGAGTGGCGCGGCCGACATGTTGCCGGAAGGGCGCGCCAAGCTCGACGTACTCGCCGAGACCTTGCAGAAAGTGAAGACCGTCAAGGCGCTGAGCATCGTCGGCCACACCGACCGACTGGGCACGGACGCCTACAACGCAGCTCTGTCGCAACGCCGCGCGGACACCGTGATGGCCTACCTGAAAGCACGCGGCGTGACGCAGCCGATGCGCGCACAAGGCGTGGGCAGCGGCTCGCCGCTGGTGCAATGCCCCGGGCCGGCGAGCAATGCCGTCAAGGCGTGTCTGCAGCCGAACCGGCGCGTGGAGATCCGCGTGGAGCAGTGAAATGACATGACGATCGGAGTGCCGCCGTGCGGTCATGCGGCGAGCGCTTCGATCGGTGGATCGGCGCCACATCGGAACGATGTAGAGGACGCTTCGTGACTTGCCTTGCCACTGACGAACCATGACCACCCCATCCCGCGTCGCCCTGCTGGGTGCGCATCCCGTTTTTCGCAAGGCGCTCAGGGCGGTGCTGGACCGTCAGGCCGACATGTCCGTCGTCGCCGAAGGCGACTGTGCGGATGTCGATCTTGCGCGGCTGTCCGCGTCGCAGCCGCAACTCATCGTCGCGCAGTTCGATGCGAACGTGCCGCCCTTGATGAGGTTGATGGATATTGCCTCGTCCGCGCCGGGTGCGAGGCTCATGCTGATCGTTCCGCACGCCGTTCCGCATGTGGTGGGACGCCTGCGCGCCATCGGCGCGCGCGCCATCGTGGTCGCCAGTGCCACGCCGGACGAGTTGGTACTCGTCTGTCGCTCGGTGCTGGCCGGCTACAGTTGCTTGCCGCCGCGGCGCGATGATCCCGTCCTGAGCGGTCTATCCAATGGAGAATATGCCGTCTTCGTGGGCATGGCCCACGAGTGCAGCATCAAGGAGATGGCCCGGCAATTCGGCCTGAGCGTCACGACGGTCGCCTCGTACAAGGGCCGGATGATGCGCAAGCTGCACATTGCCAGTCCGCTTGAGTTGATCGATCTGGCCGTGTCGCTCGATATCGTGAACGCGGGCCCGGCTCCGCGCGCTTGATCGATGGGCGCGCGATGCGCCCGCCGACTTTGGCTCACGCTTTTCTGCAGGGCGATCCGTTCACTTCGAGCGTGTCGACGCCGCTTTGGCTTGTACGGTGAGTGCTTCGCGCGTGCGCGCCACCACGTCGCTCCAGTCGCCGTAGTGTGCCTGGCGAACGATGCGGATCGAGTCGTACCACGCTGTGCGTTCGTGTTCGGCGCCCCAGATGAATGAGGCGACGCGGTCCAGCATGAGCAATGTCGGGGCGCCGACGGCGCCGGCCAGATGCGCGATGGACGTGCATGTGGTGACCACGCCGTCAGCCGCTTGCAGCAGCGCGGCGGTGGTGATGAAGTCTTTCAGTTCGGGGCCCCAGTCGATGACATTGAAGCCCTTGTCGCGCAGCGTGGCGACGAGCGCGGAGGCGGCCGGGTTGACCGAATGGAACACCACGTTTTCCGTGGCGAGGAGTTCTTCGAGCTGGGCGAGCGGCAGCGAGCGGATGTCATTGCGTGTCTGCTGCGGGTTGCCGGTCCACGTGAGCGCGATATGCAGTCTGCCATCGCCCACACCGAGACGCTTGCGCCATTGCGCGACGTCGGCGTCGTCGGCGCCCAGGTATGCCTCGCCCGGCAGCGTGTCGTTGCCAAAGCCGAAGGGCGCGCACAGACTCATGAGCGGCGTGTGGAAGTCGGTCTGCTTGAGGAAGTCGACATTCAGTTCCACGTCGGCCGGGATGAGCGGGCGGAACAATTCCACCAGCGGGCCGAAGCAGCCGAACACCAGCTTGCCGCCCAGGGCGCGCACCCGTTCGGCCATCAGCGGCAGGAAACGGATGAGCAGGATCGAGTCACCGTAGCCCTGTTCGAGCCACACCCCCAACGTGCGCCCTTCGAGGGGCTCGCCGCGCCAGTGCGGGACGCCGCACTCCTGCTCGCGCGCCCGCAGTTGTTCGCGCAGGCCGGGCAGCGAAAACCGTGCGTGCATGTTCGACCAGCCTGATTGCCAGATGCCGAGCCGCAGTTCGAGTTCGCCAAGCGGCAGCCGGATGCGATCGTCGTCCGGGCGTTGCGCGATGGTGTGGCGCAGCAGCGTGAGCGCGTCGTCGAAGCGCCATGCGTCAACGAGCGAGAGCGCAAGATTGAGCGGCGCGTGTTCGTGTGCCGGGTCGATCTTCAGTGCAGCTTCGGCTGCGGCGATCGATTCATTCGTGCGGAATTGTCCGCGCATCGCGATGGCGAGATTCGAGTACGCGTCGGCCGAGTCCGGCGCGCGCCGGAGCATTTCATGGCAGGCGGCTTCGGCCTCCGGGTATTGCTTGCCGGCCACGAAAGCGGCCGCCCGGCACAGCGGAAGCAGCAGATCGGCGTCAGGGTCGATCGACCATGCGCGCTCCAGCGCGGGCCCGGCTTCGGGCGAGTCGCTGCTGATGATCAGCGCGGTGCGTCCATACAGGTACCAGGCCCGTGCGTTGTGCGCAAAACGCTCCGTGGCGCGTCTGGCCAGCGTGCGGGCGACGAATCGCATGGCGCCTTCATTCATGATCTGCTCGATGAGCGGTAGCGCGTCCTGCTCGGCGACGTCATTGAAACTCACCAGCAGTTCATCGAAGAGGCGCCAGTGTTCGCTGGCGTTGGGGTCCTGCGCGCTGGCCTGAATGCAGCTTTGTGCAACGGCGACGAATCGACTGACCGGGGTGTCGGGCGTGTTGGGTTGGGGCATGGCTGGAATCCGGTTGTATGACTTGTGCCGGCGATCGTACAAAGTCGCCGCGCTGAGCACATGTGATCAGCTCAAAAGCAGGCCCGCGCTGCGTCGCATGTTACGAGGTCTCACGAAGCCATACGAACATTCGCATTCGTGTTTAGGACACTTCCAGACGGTGCGCAGGTTTCCAAGGTAGCGGATTTCGATCGGGCGTGCGCTGTGGGCGGGTGCAGACGAAAAAAAACCTGCCACCGAAGTGGCAGGCTTTTGTGATGCAGCGCCCAGGATCAGTTCTGGAAGGAGCACTTGTTCGGGTTGCCGAGCGGATCGCTGCCGAACGCGGCGACGGTACAGGCGATGCTGTTGCCCACGCCGACGTTCTTAAGCACCCAACTGCCCTTGCGGCCGAAAGCGACCCAGCCGGTGCCCCGGGTCACCGAGCAGGTGCCGCCCAGGTCGGCGCACTTGGTGAAGCCATCCGGGTAGTCGCCCGTGCCGGTCAGGACCGGAGCGCCGCCTGTACTGCTGGACGACGACGAGCTGCTCGACGAGGAGGAGCTGGATGCGGCCGAACTCGAGCTGCTGGAAGAAACCGAGCTGGACGACGAGCTGCTGGACGAACTGGACGACGAGGACGACGACGACGAGCTACCGCAGGCGCTGGCGGCCAGTTGCGCGCCGTTCTTGCCCACGCCGGCGTAGGAGGGCAGCTTATCCTTTACGCATTGGGCCGTGACCGGCTCATACGTGTAGCCCAGCGTCTTCGGGAACACCGCCGTGGTGGTCCAGGCTGCGGCGTTCTTGTCGCCGCTGGCCGGGGTGCTCCAGGTGATGTTGTACGTGGAGAAGTCCGACGGGCTTGTGACATTGTTGTTGCGCAGATCCCACCAGCCGCAGTTGACGCCGTCGTCATAGAAACACACGACGGGGTTCTTGGCGTTCTGGAAGTAGTTGCGTTCGATCAGTGCATAGCCGGCCTGTCGCACGTTGATGCCCGAGTCGGTGATGCCGTCGTACAGGTTGTTGTAGACGTGGATCCAGCCACCGCGTTGCAGCGGCAGGCGGGCATTCACGTTCTTGTAGTAGTTGTGGTGATAGGTGATCTCGCGGCCGCCGGCGATGTCGCTGCTCGACGAGCCATCCAGGCCGACCTTCTTGCTGTCGTGGATGTAGTTGTACGAAACAGTGATGTTGTGCGCTTCTTTCTTGATGTCGAGCGCGGCTTCGAAAGTCAGGTCGCCGTCGGGCGAGCCATTGCACTCGTTGTTCACGGCGAACAGTTCGTTGTGGTCGATCCACACGTTCGATGCGGCATCGATGCGGATCATGTCGGCGTCGTTGCTGGCGCCGCCGAGCGCGCCGATCTTCATGTTGCGCACGACTACGTTGCTGGAGCCGCCGTTGATGACGATCCCCCAGTTGGCCGACGAGCCGGCCGCGCCTTCGATGGTCACGCCGGCGGTGTAGTTCTTGATCTCGATGTGGCGGTAGGCGTCGCTCCAGTGCGGAGCGGGGCAGTTGTGGTTGGCGTCGATCGTCGAATCCCTGACGATCTGCGCGATCAGCGCGTCTTCGTTGCCGGTGTACTTGATGTACAGCGGATAGGCGCCTGTCGATACCTTGGTGCCCGCGTCGTTGTAGCGCGCGGCGTCGATGATGGCCTGGATCTGTTCGAAGGTGGATGCGGTGAAGGTGCGAGCCGTGCCCACATTGCCGTCGGCGGTCGAGAAGCCGCCGGTTTGCGCGGCCATCGCCGATTGGGCGAGGACCAGCGCCAGCCCTGCCAGAACAGGGTTGAGATTGAATTTCATGCTGTCTCCTGATTGCTGTGGAACTCAAGCCTGGCATCTGCGTGCCGAGGCGCCTGTCGAGCAGGGAACCGGTAACAATTCTTCGCCAGCGCTGCGCAACGGGCGGCAGTCTGCGTGCCCGATTTGCATATTGCAAGATGCGTAGCAACAACCCCGCTTGCACAAAATCGGGGCAAATATGCATTTGTGACAATGCGAAAATGGTATGCAAAGAGAATGTGTCGGTTCAGCGAAGCGGCCATTTTCCTGCGGTGCGGTAGCTGTGCTTCATTCAAACGCCGGGCGCCGTTTTCTTTGCTTACTGCCGTACGTGGCTCGGTTCATGTCGATACATGACGGCGTGCAAAAGGTGATGCATTCGCTGAAATGCTGGTTCGCAACAGGGCCGGTGTCGCGATCGTGGTGTCACCGTGTCGGCCCCTTCGACGACGCGCCCAGAGAGGGGCAAGTCATCAGAACCAAAAGCCAAATGTGAAATATGTCACTGCGATTGCCGTTCGTCGGCGATGAGCGGATGCCGCTGAAATCAGCATTCAACAGACCGCGGGGGGCGGCCTCAGGCGCGTGGAATCCACCATGCGCCGTAGAACTGCGGATTGGTGTCATGGATGGTCTGCATGATCTGGCGTTCTTCATCGTCGCCGTCGGCCGGTGCTCGCGCGAAGAGAAGCAGATACAGGCCGAACAGGATGACGTGGTCCGGACTCTTCGATGCCGCCAGCGTCCGCAGGCGAATCTGCATCTCGGTCAGTAGCAGGGGAATGCGGTCGGTCCGGATCTGCGCCTTCGGGTGCGAGAAGTACCTGTCGTAGATGGCGGGCGTATCGCTGAAGCGTTTGAATATCCTCTCGGCCGTCTCCTCGATCACCTTGATCCGTTCCGGTTCGACGACTTCGCCGGCCGCCTGTTTCAGCCCGACCAGTTGATAGGCTTCGCGCAGGGCCAGCACGTCCCGCTCGAGCGCGTGGACCGATTTTTTCAGGTCGACGTCCGCCTGCACCGCGATCTTCCGGCGTTCCTGCTTGGCGTAGATCACCAGCGTCAGGACGGCGATCGACGGCGATACAAGCGGTATCAGCAGATCCTTGCTGATCTGGTACAGGCTCATGGCGTAGTCCTTTCTCTTCCGGCGCGGCGGCATTCGCCCATGGTCTATGTGGTAGTCCAGTCCGGCCGGGCGCGGCGCCGATCCGCCCATCAGTCGCCCACGGATGCACGTGACGTCGTGTGGCGGTGTCGAATCCGCTCCCCGGACGTGTCGAAGAAGCCGGGTTCCAGCCAGCGCTGGCGCGCTAGAATCCACGCCACTCCACAACCGCACGGTGCGCCATGCGCTCGGAACATTGGGATCGTTCGGAATTGCTCAGCCTGCTGTCGTCGTCGGCCACGCTGGCGGGTCTGTGCATTACGGTCGTTGCGCTGATGAACACGTTCGACAAGGACAAGAGCGCGGCGACCATTGCCGACGACATGCTGGCTGCTTGTGCGGTCGGATTTCTGTTGTGTACGTACGCGATTTTCTGGGCACTGCGCGCACGACAGACGCGCACGGCCATCGTACTGACGAAGGTGGTGGATGGCGTGTTTCTGGCGTCGCTGAGCGTGATGACGCTGGCCGCGTTCGTCATGGCCTATACGCTCTGGTAGCCCCGGCGACCTTCGTTGCAGGGGCTCATGGCGCAATGAAAAAGGCCCAACGGGGAAACCCCCGTGGGCCTTTGTTCTTTCTGCCGCGAATGGCGGCTTACTGTCTGGGCAGGCGTACCGGCAGATCGGCGATGTTGACGGGCAGGCCCGTGCGCAGCGACTGGTTGCCGGCGATGCCGGTGAGGATCGACATGGCGCCGTCGCGGTAGCTGGCCGCGCGGCGCAGCGGGTCGTCCGCAGCCTGCCCGAAGATTTCTTCGAGCATGACGTTGTCGCCGCCGCCGTGGCCCCCTTCACCCTTGGCGATCTCCATGCGGTAGGGCGCATCGAACATTGGGTAGACCGTGACTTCGCACCACTTGAGCGCACCTTCCTGCGACTTGTCGCCGCCGGCGTTCACGTACGACTTTTCGATGACCTTCATCTCGATGCGCCCGCGCGTGCCGTTGAGCGCGACGTTGAAACCTTCCCACGGCAGGTAGGCGTTGAGCGAATACGTCATCACCGCCTTGTTGCGGTAGCGCACGACGAGCCCGAGCGTGTCCTCGATATTGATGCCGTCGCTGAACACGCTCTGGTCGCGGATGTAGCCGTCCTCGTGCTCGGCGTCGAGGTACAGCGCTTTGAGCTGCGGGTTGGATTCCATGTCCAGCGCAAACGGGTCGCCCTTGGCATTTTCGTAGCCGTGGGTGCGCGGGTAGAGCTTGGTTTCGCCGCGCGCCTCGGCGTTGTCGCGGCCGTAGAACTGCAGGCCGCCCTGGGCGTAGACGACTTCCGGCGCGCTGGCGAGCCAGAAGTTCACCAGGTCGAAGTGGTGCGTGGACTTGTGCACCAGCAGGCCGCCACTGTTGCGCTTGTCGCGGTGCCAGCGGCGGAAGTAATCGGCGCCGTGCTGGGTGTTGAGCAGCCATTCAAAGTGCACCGACAGCACGTTGCCGATGACGCCGTCGCGCACCAGTTCGCGCAGCTTGGAGTGGTGCGGGGCGTAGCGGTAGTTGAACGCCACGCGCAGGTTGCGGCCGGTGCGCTCGACAGCATCGATGATCGCCTGGCACTTTTCGGCGTCGATGGTCATCGGCTTTTCGGTCACCACGTCGCAGCCCAGTTCCATGGCGCGGATGATGTAGTGATGGTGGGTACGGTCGATGGAGCAGACGATCACGACGTCCGGGCGAGCGTCGCGGATCATGTCGTCGAAGCGATCCGCCTTCCAGGTCGGCACGGGCGCGTGGCCGTGCTTTTCGAGCAGGCTGTTGGCGAAGTTCATGCGCGTCTGGTTGGTGTCGCAGAAGGCGACCATGCGCGCGGATTCGCGGTAGTCGCGCGCGATCGATTCGATGAACATGCCGGAACGGCCGCCCGTTCCGACCAGGGCATAGGTCTTCATTCAATTTCCTTTCCTGGGGCTTGCCTGCGATCTTGCCGAGAAGCCGTGGTCAGTGCGGTGGCAGCGCCCCGCGGGGCGCCGCCGGGGGAGGTGTTACTTGGCGTAGTACCACTGCTGCGGCAGGCCCAGCGCGGGGGACGCGTAGGTCCAGCCGAAGGCCATATTCTCCTTCACGTTCATCAGCTTTGCGTTACGCAGGCTGGTGATCGCCGCCGGGCGGACGGTGCCGATGACTTCGAACTCGTCGGCCGCGATCTGCAGGATCTGGCGAAACAGCTCGTCGGCCTGCGTCTGCGTGCGGGCGCTGCGCCATTGCGTGTACAGATCCATGCGCTTTTTCATGCTGGCGTTGGGCTCGATGCCTTGCTTGCCGCCGGAGTTGTACCACTTGGCCCATTCCAGGCTCATGCGCGATTCGAGCGGGTGGATGGCGATATAGGCGCGTGCGTTCTGCGTGGCGTCCAGCCCGCCTGGGAAAATCTCGGCGCTGATGTCGTAGTCATTGCTGACCGCGCGGTTGAATACCAATGAGCGCTCCGAGCCCTTGATGACCAGCTCGACGCCGATCTTCTGCCAGTGGCGGCGGATCAGTTCGAGCGTCTGCACCGTCACCTGCCGGTCGATCATGACGATCACATCCAGCGACACGCGCCCACCGTCCGGGTACAGGCGGTAGCCTGCGTCGTCACGCGTGCTCAGCCCCATCTTGTCGAGGATGGCGTTGGCCTGCGCCACATCGGCCTTGGTGTACTGGCTGCCGAGCTGCGCGTTGTACCACTTCGATTCCTTGAACGGACCGCTCTGCCACGGCTGCGTCTGGCCGAGGAAGGCGACCTTGTTGATCTCCTCACGATCGATGCCCAGCGACAGCGCCTTGCGGAAGTCGTGCTGCACCATCAGCTTGCGCAGCTTGTCGTTCTTGGTGGTCTGGTTCATCCACAGCCCGACCGCGTTGGAGTTCGAGCTGGCCTGGCTGAAGACCTTGTAGCCGGCTTTCTGCTGATTCTTGAGCAGGATCGGGCGGAAGGCCACGTCGCCGAGCAGGCGGCCTTCAAAGTCGAACTGACCGTTGCTCGCCGCCAGCACGATGGTCTGCAGATCGGAGATCACCGCGAAACGGATGCTGTCGAGATACGGCAACTGTTTGCCCGTCGGATCGACCTGCCAGTAGTACGGGTTGCGTTCCATCACCACGCGCGTGACGTTGCCGCCGTAGGGCTCCTTGATCAGCCACGGGTCGAGCGTGGGGCGGCCGACGGTGCTCCAGCGCGAGGGCAGCTCGACGTCGCCGCACTTGGCGCGCATCAGCGACGGCCAGTCCTTGACGTTGGCGGAGGCGAACTGTTCGCTCACCTTCGGGTTGTACTTGGGATGGAACTGTTGGCAGTACTGCTTGGAATACAGCACCGGGTGCTGGCCCAGCGGTGTGGCGAGCACCTCGGGGAAGGAGAGGTTGGGCGCGTCGAACTTGAACTTGACGGTGTTGTCGTCGAGCTTGGTGACTTCCGGCAGCTTGCCGTTGACGAGGTAAGCGTCGGGCGCCTGCGAGTAGAACTCCTTGCTGGCGACCAGGTCGTTCATCGCGAACAGCACGTCGTCGGCGGTGAAGGGCTCGCCGTTCGACCAGCGCATGCCCTTGCGCAGGCGGAAGGTGTACTCCGTGCCGGAGGGATTCACCGCGAGGCTTTCAGCCACGTAGGGCTCGACGCCGTTGACGTCCATCTTCCAGTGCATGAGGCCCTGCGAGCCGATGGTGCGCAGGATGCCGTTCTGGTCGGCGTTGGCGCGCAGCACCGTGCGCAGTGTGCCGCCGTAGATGCCGGGCGTGCCAAGCGGCTTGATCACAAGCGGCTGCGAGGGCAGGCGCTGATCAACGGGCGGCAGGTCTTTCACGGCATCCAGCATGGGTGCCTGTGTGTAGGCCTGCGCGCCGACACTGATTACGGCACCGATTGATAACGCTAACAATTTATGTTGAAAGGCCACTGCTATGTCTCCTTGCCAGCCTGTGGGAATCGTTGGATATGGCCGGTCAAGACCGGCTTCTTGAAATTGTTAGCATTAACATATCAGATTTCGGACACAAAATGAACGCATTGTCGGGTCGGAAGAATCACTTTTTTCGGAGCGTACGACCCATGTCGTGTGCGATGGCCTCAGTTGATGAGCGGCGAGGAGGCTCCATCCAGATCGACGCCTTGGATGTCGCTACGCCCGGCCACGATGCGCACGTACTGCTGCAAGGCCTGGGCCAGCGTCTGCCGTTGCAGATCCTGCGCGACGCGCTCGCGTGCCGCTTCGAAAGGCAACTGCCGTCCGGCTTCGCGTCGATCGATGCGGACGATGTGAAAGCCGTAGCGCGTGCGCACGATGCTGGGCCAGAGGCCGACCGAACCGTCCGCGAAGAGTGCGGATTCGAATTCGGGCACCGTGTCGCCGCGCTGGACTTGCCCGATGCTGCCGCCCAGTTCGGCCGACGGGCAATTGGAGTTCTCGCGTGCGATCTGCTCAAAGCGTGCCGGGTTGGCCTGCACCTGATGCAGCAGGCTTTCGGCGCGGGCGAGCAGGGCGGCGACCGGCGTGCCCGGCGTCATCTGCAAAAGGATGTGCGAGGCGAAGACGAGTTCGCCGTTGCTGTAGCGCGTGCGATGCGCGTCGAAATAGCGCCCGAGTTCAGCTTCGTCGGGCGAGGGCACGCTGACGTGTTTTTCGAGCAAGGCTTCGAGCGCTTCGGCGGTGGCGTCGTCGCTGGCCGAAGGTTCCAGCAGCCCTTCGGCGACGGCCTCCTGGCGCAAGAGTTCCTGCACGGCGGCGGCGCGCAAGTCGCCGGGGGTATGCGATTCGACGGTCACGCCATTGATCGTGGCCTGCAGTACGGGGGTCTCGGTCATGGCATCACCGGCTCAGGCTGCGTTGGCGCGAACGCATGATCTGGTAAGGGCGGAACAGGTACACGACCGAGGCGAGCCCGCTCCAGATGTGCACCAGCCGCGTGAAAGGGAAGATCGCGAAGATCGTCAGTCCCAGCAGGATATGCAGCTTGTATATCCACGGCGTGCCGGCCAGTAACTGCGCGTTGTCGCCACGGAAGAACACGATGCCCTGCACGTACTGCACCAGCACCTGGAAGCTGTAGCCCTCCGGCTTGCTGGCCGAGACGAACACCGTAAACATGCCCATCGCCAGTTGCACCCACAGAATGATGAGCACGGCGATGTCCGAGAAACGCGAATTCGACCGGATGCGCGCGTCGGTCAGTCGTCGCCAGCACAGGATCGTCAGCCCGACGAGTGCCACCGCGCCGGCGATGCCGCCACCGTACATCGCCATGCCTTCGTGGGCATCGGCGCTCATGATGTTGAGGATCAGTTGCTCCGGCGTCAGAAAGCCGATGAGGTGCCCGAAGAACACCACCAGGATGCCCAGGTGGAACAGCGTCGAGCCTAGTCGCAGGCTGCCTTTGCGCAGGATCTGCGATGAATCGCTCTCCCACGTGTATTGCTCGCGTTCAAAGCGCACCAGGCTGCCGACGAAGAACACCACCAGCGCTAGGTACGGATAGAAACCGAATGCGAATTGGTAGAGCCAGTCAGCCATGCTTGCTCTCCTTGGCCCCGCGAGCCCGTTCGTCGCGCGGCATGAATGTGATGGGGATGCCTTCCGTGCCGGGCTCGGCGTTGCGATTGAAAGCCGGTTGCTCCTGCCACTCGCGGTCGATGTCTTCCTCATCCGGTTCTGGTGCGCGCGTCCAGTCGAGCCCCTTTTGGCGGCCGATGTGCAGCACGCATTCGAACACCGCCGCGTAGTCGGGCCGGCGTGCCATGACGGCTTCGCCCAACGGTCGGATCAGATGTGCGCAATCGGCGATGAAATCGCGCGCGGTGGCATGGTCGACGCAGCCGCAGAATTCGAGCAGCGCCGGCAGATAGTCCGGCAATTCGCCTTCGCGCAGCAGGAATCCGGCGGTCTCGTAGGTCTGCAGCAGATCGATCATCGCTGCGCCGCGGTCGCGCGACTCTCCGTGCAGATGCTCGAACAAATGCAGCGAGGTGCGCCGGCCGCGGTCGAAGAGTTCGACGTAGGCTTCCTGCAGGTCGATCAGGTCATCTTGCGCGAGGTGCCGTAGCAAAGGGGCCAGGCGCGACCTGTCGTCGTCACTCAGTGCGCGACAGTCGCGCAGCACGTCGCCGATCTCGCTGGCGGCGGCTTGCAGATCGGCCTGCGGATAGCCAAGGAGTGCCGCCAGCGCGCGAAGGGGGAGGGCGTGGTCGGTGGCCGCGAAGTGGGGTCTAGTAATCAACGGTCTTCTCCGGTGCCGGGCCGGCGATGGTCTTGAGCGGAAAGACCTTCTTGGTCCCCATCTTGCCGCCGAAGATGCTGGCGTCGGTGGTGCCGTCCGAACATCCATTGCCGAACGAGAAACCGCATTCGCCGCGCAACTGATAGGCGTTTTCGGCGTACTCGCGGTGCGTGGTCGGAATGACGAAGCGGTCCTCGTAGTTGGCGATCGCCAGGTACCGGTGCATGTCTTCGACTTCAAGGACGCTCATGCCGACCTGTTCGAGCAGCGCGAGGTTGTCGCTGCGTTCGAGCTGGCGCTGGCGGAAGAACGCGCGCATGGCGAGCATGCGTTCGAGTGCCGAAACCACCGGGGCCTCTTTGCCGGCCGTGAGCAGGTTGGCCAGGTAGCGCACCGGAATGCGCAGGCTCGACACATCCGGAATATCACCGTTGGCGTTGATCTCGCCGGCATTCGCCCGCGACTGGATCGGCGAGAGCGGCGGCACGTACCACACCATCGGCAGCGTGCGGTATTCGGGATGCAACGGGAAGGCGATCTTCCATTCCACCGCCATCTTGTAGGCGGGCGAGACACGCGCGGCGTCGAGCCAGTTCTGCGGCACCCCGTCGCGCAATGCCTGTTCAATCACGTTCGGGTCGTTCGGGTCGAGGAATATGCCCAACTGCGCTTCGTACAGCGATTGTGGATCGCTCACCGCCGCGGCCTCTTCGATACGGTCGGCGTCGTACAGCAGCACGCCCAGGTAGCGGATGCGGCCCACACAGGTTTCGGAACACACCGTGGGCTGACCGGCTTCGATGCGCGGATAGCAGAAGATGCACTTTTCGGCCTTGCCGGACGACCAGTTGTAATAGATCTTCTTGTACGGGCAGCCCGACACGCACATGCGCCAGCCACGGCACTTGTCCTGGTCGATGAGCACGATGCCGTCTTCTTCGCGCTTGTAGATCGAACCCGAAGGACAGGACGCCACGCAGGCCGGATTCAGGCAGTGTTCGCACAGGCGCGGCAGGTACATCATGAAAGTGTTTTCGAACTCGCCGTAGATCTCTTTCTGCACGGATTCGAAGTTGTAGTCCTGGCTGCGCTTGGCGAATTCGCCGCCGAGGATTTCCTCCCAGTTCGGACCCCATTCGATCTTCTGCATGCGCTCGCCGGTAATCACCGAAATCGGACGCGCCACTGGCTGCGTGGTCATCTCCGGCGCGGTCTGCAGGTATTCGTAATCGAAGGTGAACGGTTCGTAGTACTCGTCGATCTGCGGCAGGTTGGGGTTGCCGAACAGGTTGAACAGAATCTGCAGGCGACTGCCTTGCTTGAGCCGCAGCTTGCCGTTGGCGCGCACCTCCCAACCGCCGCGCCAGTGTTCCTGGTTCTCCCAGTCCTTGGGGTAGCCCACGCCGGGCTTGGTTTCGACATTGTTGAACCAGGCGTATTCCACACCGAGCCGGCTGGTCCAGACGTTCTTGCAGGTGACTGAACAGGTATGGCAACCGATGCATTTGTCCAGGTTCAGCACCATCGCGATCTGTGCGCGGATCTTCATGATTCGCTCCCGGTGGTCTGCGGCAGGGCGTCGAGGTGGTCTTGCGGCGAGTCCTTCCAGTTCACCTGATTCATCTTGCGCACGATGACGAATTCGTCGCGGTTGGAGCCGACGGTGCCGTAGTAATTGAAGCCGTAGGCCAACTGCGCATAGCCGCCGATCATGTGGGTCGGCTTGAGCACCGCACGCGTGACCGAGTTGTGGATGCCGCCGCGATGCTGGGTGATCTCCGACACCGGCACGTTCACGATCTTCTCCTGTGCGTGGTACATCATGCACATGCCCTCCTTCACGCGCTGGCTGACCACGGCGCGCGCAGCAATCGCACCGTTGACGTTGAAAAGCTCGATCCAGTCGTTGTCGACGATCCCCACCTTCCTGGCGTCGACTTCCGACAGCCACACGATGGGCCCGCCGCGCGACAGCGTGAGCATCAACAGGTTGTCGGTGTAGGTGGAATGGATGCCCCATTTCTGGTGCGGCGTGATGAAGTTGAGCGCGATCTCCGGGTTGCCATTGGGCGTGCGGCCCACCAGCGGTGTCACGGTGCGCGTGTCGATGGGCGGGCGATAGCTCACCAGCCCTTCGCCGTAGTCCAGCATCCAGCGGTGGTCCTGGTAGAACTGCTGCCGCCCGGTGAGCGTGCGCCACGGAATCAACTCATGCACGTTGGTGTAGCCAGCGGTGTAGCTGACGTGTTCGCTCTCAATGCCGGACCACGTGGGCGAGCTGATGATCTTGCGCGGCTGCGCCACGATGTCGCGGAAGCGGATTTTTTCGTCTTCGCGCACGTCGGCCAGATGCGCGTGCTGGCGGCCGGTGAACTGCTCCAGCGCCTGCCATGCCTTGACGGCCACTTCGCCATTGGTTTCGGGCGCCAGTTGCATGATGGTTTCTGCCGCGTCGATGTCGGTATCGATGCGCGGCAGCCCCTTGGTGGGGCCATCTTCGGTCACGACGCGATTGAGACGGCCGAGCGCATCGACCTCATGCTCGGTGTTCCACGTGATGCCCTTACCGCCGTTGCCGAGCTTCTTCATCAGCGGCCCCAGGGCGGTAAAGCGCTTGTACACGTTGGGATAGTCGCGCTCGACCACCACCATGTTGGGCGCCGTCTTGCCGGGGATGAGATCGCACTCGCCCTTTTTCCAGTCCTGTACTTCAAAGGGCTGCGAGAGTTCGGCGGGTGAGTCGTGCATGAGCGGCACCAGCACCACGTCTTTTTCCACGCCGAGGTGGCCGGGCACGAGTTCCGAGAATTTCCTGGCGAAGCCTTTGTAGATCTCCCAATCGCTGCGGCTCTGCCAGATCGGGTCCACCGCCGCCGAGAGCGGGTGGATGAACGGGTGCATGTCGCTGGTGTTGAGATCGTTCTTCTCGTACCACGTGGCGGTGGGCAGCACGATGTCCGAATACAGACAGGTCGTGCTCATGCGGAAGTCCAGCGTGGTGATGAGATCGAGCTTCCCTTCTGGCGCGGTGTCGTGCCAGACAACCTCCTCGGGCTTCACGCCGCCCGTCTCGGCAATATCGCCTTGCTGGATGCCGTGCTGCGCGCCGACGAAATGCTTGAGGAAATACTCGTGCCCCTTGCCCGACGAGCCGAACAGGTTTGAGCGCCACACGAACAGGTTGCGCGGAAAGTTCTCGGGTGAGTCCGGGTCTTCGCAGGCCATGCGCGTGGTGCCGGCTTTCAACTGCTGCACCAGCCAGTCCTTTGGCTCGATACCGGCGACGGTCGCCCTGGCGGCAATCGACAGCGGGTTGATGTTGATCTGCGGAGAGGAGGGCAGCCAGCCCATGCGTTCAGCGCGTACATTGCAGTCGATGAGCGTCTTGCCGTGGCGCGAAGCGTCGGCCAGCGGCGAGAGGATTTCCGACGGCACGAGCGACTCGTAACGCCATTGATCGGTGTGGGCGTAGAAGTACGACGTGCTGTTCATGTGGCGCGGCGGGCGCGCCCAGTCGAGCGCGAATGCCAGTGCCGTCCAGCCTGTCTGCGGGCGCAGTTTTTCTTGCCCCACGTAATGCGCCCAACCGCCGCCGCTCTTGCCGATGCAGCCGCACAGCATGAGCATGTTGATGGCCGCGCGGTAGTTCATGTCCTGGTGGAACCAGTGGTTCATGGCCGCGCCGATGATGACCATGCTGCGGCCTTCGGTTTTCTCTGCACTCAGCGCGAACTGGCGGGCAACTTCGATCACTTTGTCGGGCGGCACGCCGGTGATCGATTCCTGCCACTTCGGGGTGTAGGCGATATCGTCGTCATAGCTCTTGGCTGCCTGCCCACCGAGCCCACGGTCGACACCGTAGTTGGCGCACATCAGGTCGAACACGGTCGTGACCAGCGTGTCGCCCATGCGCTTGACCGGCACGCTGCGTATCAACAGTTCGCCGCCCTGATCGTTGTGCGCAAAGTGTTCGTGCGCCTGCGCGCCGAAATAAGGGAAAGCCACGGCCGCGACATCGTCGCGATGATTGGCGAGCGTGAGCGCGAGCCGAACGTCCGCACCCGTGCCGTCTTTTTCTTCGAGGTTCCACTTGCCCAGGTCACCTTCGACCTTCTGGCCCCAGCGATAGCCGATGGCACCTTGCGGGGCGACGAACTGCCCCGTGCGCTCGTCGAGCGCCACGGTTTTCCATTCCGGATTGTTGGCTTGACCGAGCTTGTCTGCGAAGTCGGACGCGCGCACAAATCGGTCGGCAGCCCAATGCTCGCCGCGTTTTTCCAGGCGGACGAGCATCGGCAGGTCGGTCAGGCGGCGGCAGTAATCGTCAAAGTAGGGGACCGTGCGCTTGACGTGGAATTCACTCAGGATCACGTGCCCCATCGCCATGCCGAGCGCGGCATCGGTGCCTTGCTTGGGGTGCAGCCAGATGTCGGAGAGCTTGGCGACCTCGGAGTAGTCCGGCGTGACGGCGACGATCTTGGTGCCGTTGTAGCGCGCCTCGACAAAGAAGTGGGCGTCGGGCGTGCGCGTCTGCGGCACGTTCGAGCCCCACGCGATGATGAAAGCCGAGTTGTACCAATCGGCCGATTCGGGCACGTCGGTCTGTTCGCCCCAGGTCTGCGGGCTCGAAGGCGGCAGGTCGCAGTACCAGTCATAGAACGACATCAGCGTGCCGCCGATGAGGCTCAGGTAACGGCCGCCCGCGGCGTAGCTGACCATGCTCATCGCCGGGATCGGCGAGAAACCCACCACCCGGTCCGGGCCGTACTTCTTGATGGTGTAGATGTTGGCGGCGGCGACGATCTCGTTGGCTTCGTCCCATGTGCTGCGGATGAAGCCGCCGCGACCACGGATTTCTTTGTAGCGCCTGGCCTTGGCCGGATCTTCGACGATCGACTTCCATGCCTCGACGGGCGCCATGGTCTTGCGCGCCTCACGCCACAGCCGCACCAGCCGCCCCCGGATCATCGGATACTTGATGCGGTTGGCGCTGTACAGGTACCAGCTATACGAAGCGCCGCGTGAACAACCGCGCGGTTCGTGGTTGGGCATGTCGGGCCGCGTGCGCGGGTAATCGGTCTGCTGGGTCTCCCACGTGACGATGCCGCCTTTCACGTAGATCTTCCATGAACACGAACCCGTGCAGTTCACACCGTGCGTGGAGCGCACGACCTTGTCGTGCTGCCAGCGCAGGCGATAGGCGTCTTCCCAGGTGCGGTCCTCGGCGCGGGTTTCACCGTGCCCGTCGGAGTAGGGCTCGCGGGTCCGCGAAAAATACGTCAGGCGATCGAGAAAGTGGCTCATTGCAATCCCTCTGCAATTGGCTGGAACGGGCGCCGTCGCGGCGCCGCGTGCGTGCGATCAACAGGGCATGGGAGCGCTGCGACGGGCGTAGCGCCACCACGTGAGCAATACGCAGGTGACATAGAAGACCACGAACAGATACAGCGCAGTTTGGGCCGATCCGGTGGTCTGCATGGAATAACCAAAGCTCTGTGGGATGAAGTACCCGCCGTAGGCGCCGATGGCGCTGATGAAGCCGCCGGCGGCGGAGGATTCCAGCGCGCCGTCCAGCTCTGCCTGTTTGAGGGCTGCGTCGCCTTTGCCTTGCGCTTCCATGCGCGTGAGCTTGGGGAAGATCACCGGAATCATCTTGTACGTCGAACCGTTGCCGATGCCCGACAGCAGGAACAGCGCCTGGAACATCAGAAAGAAGCCCCAGAAGTGCCCGCCCACCGGGTTGCCGTCGGCTCCGGTGGTAGGCAGAAAGTGGAGCACGCCGAGGATCGCGAGCGCCATCAGCACGAAGACCCACAGCGTCACCCGTGCGCCGCCGTGCAACTTGTCGGAGATGGTGCCGCCCACCGGGCGGATCACGGCGCCGATGAGCGGCCCGATGAATGCCAGGTGTGTGACGTCCACGCCCGGAAACTGTGTTTTCGACAGTAGCGCGAAGCCGGCCGAAAAACCGATGAAGCTGCCGAAGGTGCCCAGGTACAACCAGCACATGAGCCAGTTGTCGAGCCGCTTGAAGATGACCATCTGGTCCGCCACCGAAGCCTTGGCGCTGGCCAGATCGTTCATGCCGAACCACGCGGCGATGGTCGCGGCGATGACGAACGGCACCCAGATGAAGCCGGCGTTCTGCAACCATATCTGGTGAGTGACGCCGTCCTGCACGTAGGTCTGCGGCGCGCCACCCAAGGCGCCGAAGATGCCGACGGTGATCACGAACGGCACGAGGAACTGCATGACCGATACGCCGAGGTTGCCCAGCCCGGCGTTCATTCCGTTGGCCCAGCCCTTGCGGTGCTTGGGGAAGAACCACGCGATGTTGGCCATCGAGCTCGAAAAATTGCCGCCGCCAAAACCGCACAGCAGCGCAATGATCAGCATGACGGGGAAAGGGGTGGTCGGGTCCTGCAGCGCAAAGCCGAGCCAGATCGACGGGATCAGCAGGCTGGCAGTGGACAGGGTGGTCCATTTGCGGCCGCCGATCAGCGAGGGCATGAAGCTATAGAAGATGCGCAGCGTGGCGCCCGAGAGGTTGGGCAACGCCGTCAGCATGAAGAGTTGGTTCTTGGTGTATCCGAAGCCGACCTGCGGCATCTTGAGCACCACGACGCTCCACACCACCCAGGTGGAAAACGCCAGCAGCAGGCAGGGAATCGAAATCCACAGATTGCGATTGGCGATGCGGCTGCCCTCTCGCTCCCAGAAGTCACTGTCATCGGGGTTCCAGCTGGTGATCCAGTTGCCCGCCACGTGAAGCCTCCTGTCGATGCCAGACGTTCTAGTCAGGATAGACGGCGGATATGACAGTACAAGCCTTCGTGCATCGAGAATATGCCGGATGGTTTTTCGCCATGACGCGTATCGGGACTGCCTGGATTGCTGCCCTGCGGCATCAATCGGCCGAGGCGAGACGCATAGAGAACGCGGCGAGCGTGACGTGGAGAAAAGACATCACCCGTAGTACCATACCCGCCTTGATCGAAATCAAGCAGCTAGCGAGGTCCGGGCCGCGTCCGGTCGCGTCAGCCAGAGCGGCAATGCCTGCCCTCTGTTCCTATCTGGCCTCGGTGCGCTGCACCGATGCGCGTCCACATGCTGTACTGCCAGCGTCGGGTGCTGGCGGAAGCGAAACAGATCGGCAACAACGGTGTGGCGACGGGATGTCGCCATTTTTTCGTTCGGGCGGTGGTATCGAACAGGATTCAAACGCTCGTTTGGATTGGCGAGCGCAGCCGAACCCAGCGCTGGGGCGGCTGCGTCAAACGCTAGACGGAATCGCCTGCGGATAAGGCATACTGTCCGGCTTTGGTGCGCTGCCTTGCGGCGTACGGCGACAGGACCGACCCCCGGTCCGTTGTCGTGAAACGGAAACAAAACGAGAGGCTAATAGCGAGATGAAATGTCTTGATGACTTCCGATTGCAGTTCGGCGCACGAAAGCTGGTGCCGATTGTCATCGGTGGCATGGGTGTCGATATTTCCACGGCGGAGCTGGCGCTGGTCGCCGCGCGCCTGGGCGGCATCGGCCACATCTCTGACGCCATGGTGCCGACGGTGACCGACCGCCGTCACAAGACCCGTTTCGTCTCTGAAAAGACCAAGCTCTATAAGTACAACGTCGACAACCTCGACAAGTCCGAGGTCAAGTTCGATCTCGGACAGCTCGCGGAGGCCACGCGCCTGCACGTGGGCAAGACCATGGAAGCCAAGCGGGGCGAAGGCATGATCTTCGTGAACTGCATGGAAAAGCTCACCATGGGCGGCCCGAAGGAAACCCTCAGCGTGCGCCTGAACGCCGCGCTCGACGCCGGCATCGACGGCATCACGCTGTCGGCCGGCCTGCACCTGGGTTCGTTCCACCTCATCGCCGGTCACCCGCGTTTCCGCGACGCCAAGCTGGGCATCATCGTTTCATCGGCGCGCGCGTTGCAGCTCTTCCTGCGCAAGAACGCCAAGCTCGATCGTCTGCCCGACTACGTCATCGTCGAAGGCCCCTTGGCCGGCGGCCACCTCGGCTTTGGCGCCGACGACTGGCAGAAGTACGACCTCGCCACGCTGGTCGGCGAAGTCTGCCAGTTCATGCGCGACAACCATCTGGATATTCCCGTCATCGCGGCGGGCGGCGTGTTCACCGGCGGCGACGCGGTGCACATGATGGAGCAGGGCGCGGCAGGCGTTCAGGTGGCCACGCGCTTCACCGTCACCAACGAGTGCGGCCTGCCCGACAAGGTCAAGCAGGAATACTTCCGCGCGCAGGAAGCCGACATTGAAGTGAACACCATTTCGCCGACCGGCTACCCGATGCGCATGCTCAAGAGCAGCCCGGCGATCGGTGCCGGGATTCGTCCCAACTGCGAGGCGTACGGTTACCTGCTCGACGGCGAAGGCAACTGCGCCTACATCGAGGCGTACAACGAAGCCATCTCCAAGGCCGCGAATCCCAAGGTCATTTCGGTCATGAGCAAGACCTGCCTGTGCACGCACATGCGCAACTTCGACTGCTGGACCTGCGGGCACTACACGTATCGCCTGAAGGACACCACGCGCCAGCAGGCCGACGGCAGCTACCAGTTGCTGACCGCGGAACATGTCTTCCGCGACTACCAGTTCAGCTCCGGCAACACCATCGCGTTGCCTGACGCGATCTGAACGTCATCGGCCGGCGCGGCGTTCGTCGCGCAGGCCGATCGTTCCGGCTCACTCCCCTCACGCCGGCAACAACAACCCCAATTCATCCGCCGCCGCCCGTAACACGGGCAGCACGCGCTTCTGCATATCGGGCACCGAGATGCGCGAACTGTGCGTGCCCAGGTTGAGCGCGGCGATGACCTTGTGCTGCGGATTGAAGATCGGCACGGCGATCGAGCGCAGGCCGACTTCGAGTTCCTGGTCGATCAGCGCGTAGCCCTCCGTTCCCACTTGCCTGAGCACCGCACGCAGCGCGTCCGCGTCGGCCACGGTGTATGCAGTGCGTTTGATGAGTTTTGCGCGCCCCAGGAAGGCGTCGAGCTGGGCAGGCGAGAGTGCGGCGAGCAGTACGCGGCCCATGGAGGTGCAATACGCCGGCAAACGGCTGCCGACCGACAGATCCACCGACATGATGCGGCTGGTGGTCTTGGAGCGCGCGACGTAGAAGATCTCTTCGCCTTCGAGCGTGGCGACCGAGCAGGATTCATGCAGTTGCGCGCTGATGCGTTCGAGGATGGGGGCCGCCAGCGTGGCGAGCGGCGACGAACTCAGGTACGCGTGTCCCAGCGCCAGCGTTTTGGGGGTGAGCACGAAGTGGCGTTCGTCGTCACTGCTGGCAAAGCCCAACTGCTGGAGCGTGTAGACACAGCGGCGCACCGCCGCGCGCGAAAGCCCGGTGCGCAGTGCCAGCTGCGCCACCGACAGTCCGCGCTTCTGCTGCCCGAAGGCCGAGATCACCAACAGTCCGCGCGCAAGCGACATCATGAAATTCGGATCGCCCGCGAACGCGTTCAGTGCGGCCGCGCGACTGACGACTTCTGGCGCCGCGGCAGCGCCTGTTTCTGTCTCTTCCATTGAACGCTCCCGTTGCAGACGCGCCGCTTCTTTTCCGGCGCGCCGGGGTTCATGACTTTTTGGTCGAATATCGCACCCATTAGCGATTATCGGTATTGCCGGGTGCGTTTGCGGAAGATTACAGTGCTTTCATTCACCGCACAAACGTGCGTTTATCGCACAATATAAAGGGTGAAGAGTGCGCCCCGACAGAGAGGGCGCTGGCGAGAATCCACCGGGATCGCTCGGGACGGGTTCGACACCGACCATGCGAACGCATGGAGGAGACAACAGCGTCATGATCGACAAGACCCGAGCGTCCGCCGCCGAGGCGGTCGCCGACATCCACGACGGCGCCACCGTAATGATCGGCGGCTTCGGCACGGCCGGGCAGCCTGCCGAACTGATCGATGCGCTGATCGAGCAGGGCGCGCGCGAGCTCACCATCGTCAACAACAATGCCGGCAATGGTGAGACCGGGTTGGCCGCGTTGCTGGCCGCGCGCCGCGTGCGCAAGATCGTGTGTTCATTCCCGCGCCAGAGCGATTCGCAGGTATTCGATGCGCTTTATCGCGCGGGCGACATCGAACTCGAACTCGTGCCGCAGGGCAACCTGGCTCTGCGTATTCAGTCTGCCGGCGCCGGCTTCGGCGCGGTATTCACGCCGACCGGTTTTGGAACCTTGCTGGCCGAAGGCAAGGAAACGCGCGAGATCGACGGCCGCCAGTACGTGCTGGAATATCCGATCCGCGCCGACTTCGCGCTGATCAAGGCGCATCGCGCGGATCGCTGGGGCAACCTCGTGTATCGCAAGACGGCGCGCAATTTCGGTCCGATCATGGCGACTGCCGCGCGCTGCACCATCGCGCAGGTGTCGGAGATCGTGGCGCTCGGCGAACTCGACCCGGAAGCAGTGGTGACGCCCGGCATCTTCGTCAAACGCGTGGTCGCGCTGCCGCAGAACGGAGCCCTTCAATGAACCGTCTTTCCCGCGACCAGATGGCGGCGCGCGTGGCGCGCGACATCCCCGAAGGCGCCTATGTGAACCTTGGCATCGGCCTGCCCACGCGCGTGGCGAACTATCTGCCGCACGAACGCGAGATATTCCTGCACAGCGAGAACGGCCTGTTGGGCATGGGGCCGGCGCCGGCGCCCGCAGACGTCGATCCTGAACTCATCAATGCCGGCAAGGAGCCGGTGACGCTGCTGCCCGGCGGCTGCTTTTTCCACCACGGTGATTCGTTCGCCATGATGCGCGGCGGCCACCTGGACATCTGCGTGCTGGGCGCCTTCCAGGTGTCGAGCAAGGGCGATCTGGCCAACTGGCACACGGGGGCTGCGGACGCGATTCCCGCCGTGGGCGGCGCCATGGATCTGGCCATCGGCGCCAAACAGGTGTTCGTGATGATGGAATACCTGACCAAGAACGGCGAATGCAAGATCGTCGAGCACTGCACGTATCCGCTGACGGGCATCCGCTGTGTCGATCGCATCTACACGGATCTGGCCGTCGTCGACATCACGCCGGACGGCCCCATCGTGCGCGAGATGGTTGCCGGCCTCGACTTCGATGCCTTGCAGACCATGACCCCCGTGCGCCTGCGCATGCTCGAAGAGGTGGTCTGAGATGATCGACGCCTACATCTGCGACGCCATCCGCACCCCGTTCGGCCGCTACGGCGGCGCGCTGTCGAGCGTGCGCCCGGACGACCTGGGCGCGGTGCCGTTGCGGGCGCTCATGGCGCGCAACCCGGGCGTCGACTGGAGCGCGGTCGATGACGTCATCTACGGTTGCGCCAACCAGGCCGGCGAAGACAACCGCAATGTCGGGCGCATGTCGCTGCTGCTCGCGGGGCTGCCGCAGGAGGTGCCCGGCACCACCGTCAATCGCCTGTGCGGATCGAGCCTCGATGCAGTCGCCATCGCCGCTCGCGCCATCAAGGCGGGCGAAGCGCACCTGCTGATCGCCGGCGGCGTGGAGAGCATGTCGCGCGCGCCGTATGTCATGGGCAAGGCCGACGCGGCGTGGTCGCGCAACATGAAGATCGAAGACACCACCATCGGCTGGCGCTTCGTCAATCCGCAGATGAAGCGCGACTACGGTGTCGATTCAATGCCGGAGACGGCGGAGAACGTGGCCGCCGAATTCAAGGTGAAGCGCGCCGACCAGGATGCCTTTGCCTTGCGCAGCCAGCAGCGTGCGGCTGCCGCGCAGGAATCCGGCCGGCTGGCACGCGAGATCACGCCCGTCGATGTCGTCGGCCGCAAGGGCGAGGTGACGCAGGTCACGCGCGACGAACACATCCGCGCCGATACCACGCTCGAAGCGCTGGCACGCCTGAAGAGCGTGGTGCGCGAAGGCGGCACCGTTACGGCGGGCAACGCCTCGGGCGTCAACGACGGCGCCGCGGCAATCCTGCTGGCCTCGGCCGAGGGCGTGCGTCGCCATGGCCTGAAGCCGCGCGCGCGCGTCGTGGCAGCCGCCGCAGCAGGTGTCGCCCCGCGCATCATGGGGTTTGCGCCGGCACCCGCCATGCGCAAAGTGCTCGCGCTGGCCGGGCTGACCCTCGGGCAGATGGACGTGGTCGAACTGAACGAGGCGTTTGCCGCACAGGCCCTGGCCGTCACGCGTGACCATGGACTCGCGGACGACGCGGCCCACGTGAATCCGAATGGCGGGGCCATCGCCATCGGTCACCCGCTGGGCGCATCGGGCGCGCGGCTCATCACCGCCGCCGTGAATCAACTGGAGCATCAACAGGGACGATACGCGCTATGCACAATGTGCATTGGCGTCGGACAGGGGATTGCCGTCATCATTGAACGCTTGCCTGCCTGATTGCGGGCACGTGCCGCGCAACGCTCACAGAAGCAGCGGCCCGAACAGAGAGAGGAGACACACGCTCATGATCATCACGCCGACCGGCTATCGTCGCCCGATGGCGGGCACCCAGCCGGATTATCTCCACGCGCCGTACGGCTCGTCCGTCAAACGCTCGCCGCGCCAGCCGCTCATCATGCTGCCGCATTCCTTGTCCGAAGTGACCGGCCCGGTCTTCGGCTACGGCGACGTGCAGGAGGGCGACAACGATCTGACCGCAGGGCATGCCGGCCAGCCGCAGGGCGAGCGGATCATCGTGACCGGCCGCGTGCTCGACGAGAATGGCCGACCGGTGCCGCATACGCTGGTCGAACTTTGGCAGGCCAACGCGGCCGGGCGCTATCGCCACGCGGTGGACAACCATGACGCACCGCTCGACCCGAACTTCACCGGCAACGGCCGCACCATTACCGATGCCAACGGCCGTTATCGCTTCGTCACCATCAAGCCGGGGGCGTACCCGTGGCGCAATCACTACAACGCCTGGCGCCCGCAGCACATTCACTTTTCGGTTTTCGGCCCGGCGTTCGCCACGCGCCTGGTGACGCAGATGTACTTTCCGGGCGACCCGCTGCTGCCGTATGACCCGATCTTCAATTGCGTGGCCGACCCGAAAGCTGCGCAACGCCTGATTGCTCGCTTCGATTGGGAACACACGATCCCCGAAATCGCGCTGGGCTACAGTTTTGACATCATCCTGCGCGGCCCCGAAGCCACGCCGATGGAGAACCGCAAATGAGCCTGTGCACCACGAGTTCGCAAACCGTCGGCCCGTACTATCGCATCGGGCTGGACTGGCTGATCAAGACCGACCTCGCGCCCGAAGGCGTGGCGGGCGAGCGTGTCACCATCGAAGGGCGTCTGACCGACGCCGATGGCAAGGGCATTCCCGATGCCGTGCTGGAAATCTGGCAGGCCAACTCGCGCGGGCGTTACCCGAGCCCGAGCGACACGCGCGAAGAGATCGAACTGGAGCCCGCCTTCCGGGGCTGGGGCCGTGTGCCGACCGACGACAGCGGCGTGTTCCGCTTCACCACCATCAAGCCGGGTAACGTGCCGGGCTACAACGGTGAGCCGCAGGCGCCGCATCTGAACGTGACGCTGCTGATGCGCGGCATCCTGCGCCACCTGTATACGCGCATGTATTTTCCCGATGACGCCACGACGCATGACCCGGTGCTGGCGCTGGTGCCGCAGGAGCGCCGCGCCACGCTCGTCGCGCGCGAGACCGAACCCGGCAGACTGCGGTGGGACGTCGTCGTGCAAGGGCAGGGCGAGACGGTGTTCTTCGATTGCTGAGCGCCGGAAGTCTCTTGAATGGAGTCGTGGAAGATGGCTGCTGACCCGAACGATCGCGAATCCGCTGGCAGCGCCATTCTCGCGGCCATGTTCGGCACGCGCGAGATGGAAGCCATTTTCAGCGACGCGGGCTGGATCGGGCGCATGCTGCGTTTCGAGGCGGCGCTTGCGCGCGCCGAGGCGATTGAGGCCGTGATCCCGGCCTCGGCCGTCGCCGCCATCGAGGCGCAATGCGCGACGCTGCCGGACATCGCGACGCTCGCATCGGCTGCCGCGCTGGCCGGCAATCCGGCCATTCCGCTCGTGAAGGACCTCACGCGCCGCGTGGCCGCCGTCGATGAGCCGGCCAGCCGCTACGTGCATTGGGGCGCGACCAGCCAGGACGCGATGGACACCGCGCAGGTGCTGCAATTGCGCGATGCGCTGGCAGTGCTCGATGGGCAACTGTCCACGCTGTGCACCGCGTGTGTGGCACTGGCGCAGGCTCATCGCAATACGCCGATGATCGGACGCACATGGTTGCAGCAGGCCTTGCCCACGACCTTTGGCGTCAAGGCGGCTGGCTGGCTGTCCGCGCTGGTGCGCCATCGCCAGCGCTTGTTGCACGTGCGCCGCAATGCGCTGGTACTGCAATTTGGCGGCGCAGCCGGCACGTTGGCCTCGCTCGGCGACCGGGGCGTGGCGGTGGCGCGCGCGTTGGGGCGCCAGCTTGATCTGCCGGTGCCGGACATGCCGTGGCATGCGCACCGCGACCGCATCGTCGAGGTCGGCGCAGCAGCCGGATTGATCGTCGGCACGCT
The DNA here is from genome assembly GCF_041807905.1 of Uliginosibacterium sp. sgz301328. Lineage (NCBI taxonomy): Bacteria > Pseudomonadati > Pseudomonadota > Betaproteobacteria > Rhodocyclales > Zoogloeaceae > Uliginosibacterium > Uliginosibacterium sp. sgz301328. Next base: position 15,173 of record NZ_JBGVSA010000029.1, on the reverse strand, counting down.
CGGCAAGATCGCGCGGGACGTGTCGCTGATGATGCAGACCGAAGTCGGCGAAGCCTTTGAACCGGCCGCGCCCGGAAAGGGCGGCTCTTCGACCATGCCGCACAAGCGCAACCCGGTCGGCTGCGCCGTGGCACTGCAGGCCGCCACGCGCGCACCGATGCTGGTCGCCTCGCTCTTTGCCGGCATGGTGCAGGAGCACGAACGCGGTCTGGGCGGCTGGCAGGCCGAATGGACCACGTTGCCAGAACTGATGCGCATGACCTCGGGCGCCGCCGCCCACATGGCCGAAGTGCTGCAAGGGCTGGAAGTCGACACCGGGCGCATGCGTGCGAACCTCGACATCACCTGTGGCACCGTCATGAGCGAGGCCGTAGCCATGGCGTTGGGCGACGCACTTGGGCGCCAAGTCGCGCACGAGCTTGTCGAACACGCCAGCCGCCAGGCGCTGGCCGAACATCGTCCCTTGCGCGAGGTGCTGGCCGGCGTCGATGCCATTCGCGCGCACTTGTCGCCGCAACGCCTGGATGAGCTTTGCGATCCGCGTCGTTACATTGGCGTAGCGACGTCGTTCATCGATGAAGCACTGGCGCAGGCGCGCGCAGTGGAAGAACAGATCAAGGAGTGATGAGTGATCACCGAGGTGGCTGCTGACTGCGCCGTTGTCAATGCCAACGGCATCAATATCCGGTATCGGCTCGAAGGGCCGGCGGACGCGCCCGTTGTCGTGCTGTCCGCCTCATTGGGCACCGACCTGTCGATGTGGGCGGCGCAGGTCGAACTGCTGGCCCAGCACTATCGCGTGCTGCGGTATGACACGCGCGGCCATGGCGGCAGCGACGTGCCGCGCGGACCGTACACGCTCGACCAGTTGGGTGGCGATGTGGTCGGCCTGCTCGACGCGCTCGGCATCGCGCGGGCGCACTTCTGCGGTATCTCGATGGGCGGAATCATCGGGCAATGGCTGGGCATTCACGCGCCCCATCGCCTGTTGAGCCTGACCATCGCCAGCACCGCGGCGCGCATCGGCACGCGCGAAGGCTGGCTCGATAGGGCTGCGCTCGTGCGCCGCGCCGGCATGGCGCCAGTGGTCGAAGCCACCCCCGCACGGTGGTTTACGCCGGGTTTCGTCGAATACCAGCCCGCCGCCGTCGCCCGCGCGCTGGCAATGCTGGGGGCCTGCCCAACCGAAGGCTACGCATCGTGCTGCGAAGCGTTGGCCGACGCTGACCTGCGCGACACGATCACGCATATCCGCGTACCGACGCTGATCATCGCCGGCCTGCACGATCCGGTGACGACACCCGCCGACGCCGACTTCATCGCCAGTCGCATCGGCAACGCGCGCCGCGCCGATCTGGCCGCCTCGCACCTGTCCAACATCGAAGCCGCCCACAGCTTCAACGATGCGCTGCTCGGCTCGCTGATGATGCGCGATTCGGCCAAGACGTTGGCGTAGGCGGTGCTTTTGAAAGCAGTGCATGAGGAACGGTGACGCGTGAAGGTGGCAATGGCGGATGACGCTTCGCTTTTCCGCCCTGCGTCATAGTGATCGCTGTCTCTGCACAACGTTGGAAAACAGATTTCGAGAGAAGACATGGATGAAAAAGACCGCTTCGATCAAGGCATGAAGACCCGCCGCGCCGTACTCGGCGACGCCCACGTCGACCGCACCGTCGCCCGCCGCAATGACTTCAACGGCGAGTTCCAGGACTTCCTCACCCGCTACGCCTGGGGCGACATCTGGACGCGGCCCGGCCTGCCGCGTCACGCGCGCAGCCTGATCACCGTCGCCATGCTCATTGCACTCAACCGGCAGGACGAACTGCGCATGCACATGCGCGCCGCGTTCAACAACGGCGTGACGCGCGACGAGCTGAAGGAACTGATCATGCACTCGGCCCTGTACTGCGGACTGCCCGCGGCGAACTCGGCGATGCATCTGGCCGAGGAAGTCTTCGCGGCCATGGAGGACAAGGATCGCTGACACCGCTACACCGCTCGGGCGGCCAGCGGAACCCGGCAGCCAGAACCCTGATGGAGGAGAGACATGAAAAGCACAATGACAAAGACACTGGGTGCCGTCGCCACGGCGCTCGCCGCCTGGATGACGGCACCGGCCGCGCTCGCCGACACCATCAAGGTGGGGCTCGTGGGCGAGTTCTCCGGCCCCTTTGCCGACTACGGCAAGGAGATGATGGCCGGCATCAAGGCCTACCAGAAGATCCACGGTGACACCGTGGGTGGCCACAAGATCGAGATCGTCACCAAGGACACCACCGGTCCGTCGCCCGAGATCGCCAAGCGCGTGGCGCAAGAGTTGATCGTGCAGGACAAGGTGCAGTTCCTCGCGGGCTTTGGGCTGACGCCGAACGCGATGGCGGTGGCACCCATCGCCACGCAATCGAAGACGCCTATGGTCGTGATGAACGCGGCGACGGCCGCCATCACCACGGCGTCGCCGTACATCGTGCGCTTTTCCTTCACGTTGCCGCAGATGACGGTGCCAATGGCGACGTGGGCGTCGAAGAACGGCGTCAAGTCGGTCTACACGGTGGCCTCCGACTACGGCCCCGGCATCGATGCCGAAGAAACGTTCATCAAGGCCTTCAAGGCCAATGGCGGCACCATCGTCGGTTCGGTGCGCGTGCCGCTCAAGAGTCCCGAGTTCGCACCTTTCGTGCAGCGCGTGAAGGACGCCAAGCCGCAGGCGGTGTTTGTCTTCCTGCCGGCGGGCGAGCAGGGCATCGCCTTCATGAAGAGCTTCAACGAGCGCGGTCTGGCGCAGGCCGGCATCAAGGTGATCGCCCCGGGCGACCTGACCGACGACAACGTGCTCGACGCGATGGGCGACCCGATCCTTGGCGTGATCACCACGCACAACTACTCGGCGGCGCACGATTCGCCGGAGAACAAGGCTTTCCTCAAGGCCTTCGCGGACGCCAATGGCACCAGCATGCGGCCGAACTTCATGGCGGTGGCGGCCTATGACGGCATGGCCGCGATCTATGAAACCGTGCGCAAGCTCAATGGCAAGATCGACGGCGAAAAGGCCATGGATGTGCTGAAGAACTTCAAGACGACCAGCCCGCGCGGTGCGGTGGCGATCGATCCGGCCACGCGCGAGATCGTCGAAACGGTGTACGTGCGGCGTGTCGAGCGTCGTGACGGCAAGCTCTACAACGTGGAGTTCGACTCGTTCCCGAACGTGAAGGACCCGACCAAAGAGTAAGCCCGTCGCGGGCCGGCATTGGCGTGTCGGCCCGCGCGGTGCAGCAGCATGGAGTTCTTCGCATGATTGCCAGCTTTCTCGGTGTGCTGTTCGATGGCGTGGCCTACGGCAGCCTGCTGTTCCTGGTCAGCATCGGCCTGTCCGTCACGATGGGCCTGATGAATTTCATCAACCTCGCGCACGGCGCATTTGCCATGTTGGGGGGGTACGTCACGGTGATGTTGATGACACGCCTGGGCGTGCCGTTCCTCGCCACCTTGCCGGCTGCGTTCATCGCGTCGGCGGTGATCGGCATCGTTCTGGAGCGCGCGCTGTATCGTCGCCTGCATGGCGCGAGTCCGCTCGACCAGGTGTTGTTCTCGATCGGCCTGACCTTCATGGCGGTGGCGGTGGCCACCTATCTCTGGGGCTCGGGCCAGCAACCGGTTCATCTGCCTGCTTTCCTGACCGGGCAGGTGCATGTATTGGGTCTCGATCTTGGCGCGTACCGCTTGTTTCTCATCGCACTGGTGGTGGTGATCACGCTCGCGCTGGGCTACATGGTGGAACGTACACGCTTCGGCGCGCAGATCCGTGCGGCGGTCGACAACAAGGAAGCCGCGGCCGGCCTGGGCATCAATGTGGGGCGCGTGTTCGGCGTGACCTTCGCGCTCGGCTCCGGGCTCGCCGGCCTGGGCGGCGCGCTTGGCATCGACGTGCTCGGGCTCGATCCGACCTTCCCCATCAAGTACATGGTGTATTTCCTGCTGGTGGTATCGGTGGGCGGCGCGGGGTCGATGAAGGGCGCGCTGGTGGCGGCCGTCGTGCTCGGCGTATTCGACGTGGCCGGCAAGTATTACGTGCCGGAGACGGGCGCTTTCATCATCTACGCGCTGATGGTGGTGCTCCTGCTCCTTTTCCCGCGCGGACTCTACGGGAGACGCGCATGACGACGGCTCAACTGGCAGCCATGTTCCTGCCCCGACGACACGAATCTTCGCTTCGCAACGGTCTGGCCGATGGTCGCTGGCGGGCGGCCGAATGGGTGTTCTGGCTCGTGCTGCTTGCGGCGTATTTCGTGTTTCCCGAGCGCCTGGTGCTGGGGAGCCAGATTCTCATCACCGCGTTGTTCGCGCTGTCGCTGGATCTCATTCTCGGCTACGCCGGCATCGCCTCGCTCGGACATGCGGCGTATTTCGGCATCGGCGCCTATGCGGCCGGGCTGCTCGCCAAGCATGGTTTCGGCGAGCCGCTGACGGGGCTCGCGCTGGCTGCGGCCGTGGCGGCCGTGGCCGGGTATCTGGTGAGCTTTCTCATCGTGCGCGGAACCGACCTCACGCGCCTGATGGTGACGATGGCCATCGGCATGGTGTGCTACGAGGCCGCCAACAAGGCGCATTTCATTACCGGTGGCGTGGACGGGCTCACCGGCGTGGTGATGAAGCCGATCTTCGGCGCCTTCGAGTTCGGCTTCGACGGCAAGGTGGCGTACCTCTACAGCCTCATCGTTGCGTTCGTCCTGTTCTGGGCCGTGCGGCGCGTGATCCACTCGCCATTCGGTCTTTCGCTGCGCGGCATCCGCGAAGGCGGTGCACGCATGCCGGCCATCGGGGCGCCGGTCAGGAAGCGCCTGATCGCGGTGTTCACCTTGTCAGCCGCGCTGGCCGGCGTGGCAGGCGCGCTGATGGCGCAGACCACGCAGTTCGTGGCGCTGGACAGTCTGTCGTTCTCGCGCTCGGCCGAGTTGCTCATCATTCTGGTGCTCGGCGGAGCGGGGCGCTTGTATGGCGGCTTCATCGGCGCGCTGGTGTTCATGGTGATGCAGAGCTGGCTGTCGGATATGAATCCGGTCTATTGGCAGTTCTGGATCGGCCTGCTGCTGGTGGTGATCGTGCTGTTCGCCCGTGGCGGCATTCTCGGCGGCATCGAAACCCTGCGCGACAAACTGCGCGCCAGGCATCCGGAGGGCGCGCAATGACGCCGCAATACGTTCTGCGCACCGAAGGACTGTGCCGCCAGTTCGGCACCTTCAAGGCCAACAGTGATGTATCGATCGCCTTGCCGCACGGCGCCCGCCATGCGTTGATCGGCCCCAACGGCGCGGGCAAGACGACGCTCATCAACATGCTGACCGGTGTACTGCCGCCGAGCGCCGGGCAGGTATTCCTGCGCGAAGAGAACATCACGTCGTTGCCGCAGAGTGTGCGCGTCAAGCGCGGTCTCACGCGCACCTTCCAGATCAATACCCTGTTCTGGGGGCTGACGGTGCTCGAATCGGTCCTGCTGGCGATCTGCGAGCGCAAGGGCGTGGCGACAGCATGGTGGCGGCCCCTGTCGCAACGCACCGAGGAGATCGAAGAGGCCATGACCTTGCTGCGCCAGTTGCATCTCGAACGCGATGCGCAGCGCATCACGCGCAGCCTGCCGTATGGCCGTCAGCGGCTCGTCGAGATCGCTCTGGCACTGGCGACGAAACCTTCAGTGCTGTTGCTGGACGAGCCCGCAGCGGGCATTCCGGCCGGCGAAAGCCGCGAGATCTTTGAAGTGCTGGCGGCATTGCCCAGCGACGTTTCGATCCTCTTCATCGAGCATGACATGGACATTGTGTTCCGTTTCGCCCAGCGCATCACCGTGCTGGTAGGCGGCAAGGTGCTGACTGACGGCACGCCCGCAGAGATCGCCTCCGACCCGCGTGTGAAGGAGGTCTATCTCGGGGAGTCCGAACATGTCTGAACTGTTGGCTCTGGACAATGTGCGCGCCGGCTACGGCGACGCGGTGGTGCTCGAAGGCGTCTCGCTGGCGCTGGAAGAGGGCGACAGCCTCGCGCTGCTGGGCCGCAACGGAATGGGCAAGACCACGCTCATCACCACGCTGATGGGGCTCACGCGGCTGCATGGGGGGGCAGTGCGCTGGCGCGGCGACGAGATCGGACGCGCGCCCATCTTCCGTCGGGCACGCATGGGGCTGGGTTGGGTGCCGCAGGAGCGCCACATGTTTCCGTCGCTCACCGTCGAAGAGCACCTGACCTCGGTCGCCCGTCCCGGGCGCTGGGACCTGAAGGCGGTGTACGAACTCTTCCCGCGATTGCAGGAACGGCGCGCCAACATGGGCAACCAGCTCTCCGGCGGCGAGCAACAAATGGTGGCGATCGCCCGCGCGCTGATGATCAACCCGAGTCTTTTGCTGCTGGACGAGCCGATGGAGGGCTTGGCCCCCGTGATCGTGCAGGAACTCATGGCGGCGGTGCGCAGGATGATCTCGGAGGGCGGCATGGCCGTGATCGTGGTCGAACAGCACGCCCGGCTGGCCCTGTCGCTCACGCGGCAGGCCATCGTGCTGGAGCGCGGCCGCGTCGTGCATCGCGGCAGCAGCCAGGCACTGCTGGACGAGCCGGAGCAGGTGCAGCGCTACCTGTCGGTGCACTGACGAAAGCTCCCAAGGCCGGCATCACACGCCGCCCAATCGGGGCCATAGGCAAGCGGCGACGCGCTCTACGCTAGAATGGAGCACTTTTTCTTTCGCCAGGCCCCGAGAGCTTCACATGAACGCCCCGACCAAGCTGCATATCGACGACGTCCGTATCCGCGAAATCAAGGAACTGGCGCCGCCCGCGCATGTGCTGCGCGAATTTCCGGTCACCGAGCGTTCGGCGCAGACGACGTTCGAGGCGCGCACGGCGATCCACCGCATTCTCTTCGGGGCCGACGATCGCCTGATGGTGATCGTGGGCCCGTGCTCGATCCACGATACCGAGGCCGCGCTGGATTACGCACGTCGCCTCAAGGCCCAGGCTGATCGTCTGAAGGACGACCTGCTGGTGGTGATGCGCGTCTATTTCGAGAAGCCGCGCACCACGGTGGGGTGGAAGGGACTCATCAATGACCCGTTCCTGGACAACAGTTTCAAGATCAACGAGGGCCTGCGCATCGCGCGCAAGCTGCTGTGGGAAATCAACGAGATGGGGCTGCCGGCGGCGACCGAGTTCCTCGACATGATCACGCCGCAGTACTTCGCGGATTTCATTTCGTGGGGTGCGATCGGCGCACGCACGACCGAAAGCCAGGTCCATCGCGAACTGGCTTCCGGGCTGTCGTGCCCGGTGGGCTTCAAGAACGGCACCGACGGCAACCTGCGCATCGCCATCGACGCGATCAAGGCTGCGCAGGCGCCGCATCACTTTCTGTCGGTGACCAAGGCCGGCCATTCGGCGATCGTGTCGACCTCGGGCAACGAGGACTGCCATGTGATCCTGCGTGGCGGCAAGGAACCCAATTACGATGCCGCCAACGTCGACAAGGCTTGCACGGAACTTGCTGCGGCAGGTGTGCCCGCCAAGCTGATGGTGGATTTCTCTCACGCCAACAGCCGCAAGAAGTACGAACTGCAGATCGACGTGGCGCGCGACGTTGCCGGGCAACTGGCCGACGGCGACGACCGCATCATGGGCATCATGTGCGAATCGCACCTGAATGGCGGCCGCCAGGATCTGGTGCCGGGCGCCAAGCTGGAGTACGGCAAGAGCATCACCGACGGCTGCATCGGCTGGGAAGACACCGTCGGCGTACTCGATGTGCTGGCTGAAGCCGTGCGTCAGCGCCGGCTCAAGCTGGCAACGCGCGAGTAAGGCTGCCGCGCGCACTCGCGCAAAGCTGCGGGCTTGGCCCGACAGCGCTGGAACGTGCAGGGATTTACGCCCGCGCGGATAGTGCCCATGGGGCCGTCGAGATTGCGGCGGCCACCGATGTTGCGCTACCCTCGAGGGTAATGCTGCCGCATGTGATGATTCATTTCTGAACAATGCGGCATCTATGATGTCCTTCACCGCCGTGATCGGGACTCGTCGCGGCGATGCAAGCTCACACATTCTTCAACCGGATGGAGGCTTGTATGTTTCAACTCGCATCGGCACTGCCTTCCAGCGTCCTGGAGCGTAAGGTCGAATCGTTCATCGAATCGTGGCGTGGTCTGGAAGGCTTGCCGTTGGCGGTGGAGCTATGGAACGGCAAGCGTTTCGAGCTCAACTCCGATCCGGCCGTGACGCTCCGCGTCAATTCGGCCAAGCTGCTGAGCCAACTGCAGCATCCCAACCTGGACAGCCTCGGCGAAGCCTATGCCGAAGGCTTGATCGACGTTCAGGGCCATATTCGTGAAGTGTTCAACGTGGTCGCCCGATTGGTCGAGCACTTCGGCGAAGCCGCCCGCCCCAAAATCGCCGAGCATAAGCACACCAAGAAGGTCGACGCGGAGTCGATCGAATACCACTACGACGTTTCCAACGATTTCTACCGCACCTGGCTCGATGAGCAGATGGTGTATTCGTGCGCGTACTTTCGCAGCCCGCACGACTCGCTGGAACAGGCGCAGGTCCAGAAGCTCGATCACATCCTGACCAAGATCCAGGTCAAGCCGGGCGAGCGTCTGCTCGACATCGGCTGCGGCTGGGGCGCGCTGGTGCTGCGCGCGGCGCAGAAGTACGGGGCCAATTGCGTGGGCGTCACCCTGTCGCATCGCCAGTTCGAACTGGCGACGCAGCGCGTGAAGGACGCCGGGCTCGAAGGGCAGGTGGAAATCCGCCTGCAGGACTACCGCGACGTGAAGGGTTCGTTCGACAAGATCACTAGCGTGGGCATGTTTGAACACGTCGGCCTGAAGAACCTGCGCGGTTACTTTGCGCACATTCATGATCTGCTGCGCGACGGTGGCGTGGTGCTCAACCACGGGATCACGTCGAGCGACCCTGATTCAGGCGAGACGCCGTTCGGCGGCGGTCGATTCATCGACCGCTACGTGTTCCCCAACGGCGAATTGCCGCACATCAGCTATGCGCTCAAGGAGCTGGCCGCGGGCGGACTGGAAGCCACCGACATCGAGAACCTGCGCCTGCATTATGCGCAAACGCTCGATCACTGGACGGATCGGTTCGAGGCCAACGGCGCCAAGTTGCTGGAGATGGTCGGCGACAAGCGTTTCCGCATCTGGCGTGCGTATCTGGCCGGCTGCGCCTATGGCTTCCGACACAATTGGATGGCGTTGCACCAGATCGTGGCCGTCAAGCTTGGCAAGCCGGAAGAAAACCCGCTGCCGATGACACGCGACTATATGTACCAGCGTTGAGCATCGCGTGGTCGATCACCGCAAACGGCAGGCAGGCGCCTGCCGTTTTCTTTTGTGCCGACCGATCACGGGGGCGGCTCTGCCAGTATGTCGTCGATGACGTCCATGAAGATCCGCTTGATCGGATCGTCGAGGGACGTCCACGCCAGGCCGACGCTCGAGTGGAAGTCGGGCAGATCGAGCGGGCGCAGTGCCAGCCCCGGCATCGTCGCGACAGCCGTCAGCGACGGCAGGATGCCGATCCCCATGCCCGCCGCCACGAGCGCGATCATGGTGGTGAATTCCCCCAGTTCCTTGCCGATACGCAGTGTCAGTCCCTGGCGCTGGAATGCGGTGAGCAGGCCATCGTACAGGCCGGGCGCGAACCGACGGGCCAGTACGAAGACGTCGTACTCCGACAGGTCCCGCAGCGAGACGGATGCGCGTGCGCTCAGCGGGTGATCGGAGGGCAGGGCGACGAGGAAAGGCTCCCGTATCAGTTCGCGTGTCTGGATGCCACGCGCGTCCAGCGGAAGGCGGACGAAGCCGAAATCGATGCGCCCGTCGCGCAGTGCCGCGATCTGGTCGGGTGAAGGCATGTCCTTGGTGACCAGCTCGATGTCCGGATAGCGCGCGTGCATGCGTCGGATGAGCCGTGGCAGCAAATGCGGCACGACCGACGAGACCTCTCCGAGCCGCAGGCTGCCGATTTCTCCATTGTGGGCGCTGCGTGCGCGCTGTACTGCACGGTGCGCCTGTTCGAGCGTAGCCCGCGCCTCCGGCAGAAAAATGCTGCCTGCATGACTGAGGGAGACCCGATGGCGGTCCCGCTCGAACAGCAGCACATTCAGTTCTTGTTCCAGCGCCTTGATTTGCATGCTCAGCGCAGGCTGAACGATGTGCAGGCGCTCTGCCGCACGCCCGAAATGGAGCTCTTCCGCAAGGGCGACGAAGGCCCGCAGATGCTTCAGTTCCATGATTCAAATTCTCGTCCGCAACGGCGTCAGTCTGGCGCCAGGATTCCGTGATGACAAGCTCCGGACATGATCTTTGTCAGTTGTCGTGCACAGGGAAAATCGTGCGTAAGGCAATGAAATTACGGATGAATATTCGGCGATGAGGTGTTATTGCGAGGCGTGATCACGAAATCACGAAATACGATTTCCGTATGATTTTCATTGGTGGTCTAGTTCACCTCATGCATTGCGCGCCTTGCGCCGGTCAGCACCGGCAAGTCAAAAAAACGCGCATGTCATGCGTTTCACATCTTCAACCATCAAGCAAACGAACATGAAAATCACCGCAGTCGAATCCGTCCGTGTCGAAGAATTTTCGAACGTGCTGTGGGTGCGCGTTCATACCGATGCCGGCATCGTCGGGCTCGGCGAAACCTTTTACGGCGCAGGCGCGGTGGAAGCGCATCTGCATGACACGCTGGCACAGCGGCTTCTTGGAAAGGACCCGCTGGCCATCGAAGCGCTCAACCGCGAGATGGTCAACCTGCCCCTGGCTCAGTCGTCGACAGGCGCCGAGTACCGCGCAGCGTCGGCAGTCGACCTCGCCCTGTGGGACATCTTCGGTAAATCCTGCGGCCTGCCGGTGCACCAGATGCTCGGCGGCCGGTGCCACGACAGGCTGCGCGTCTACAACACCTGCGCCGGCTACAAGTACGTGCGCAGCCAGAACATCAAGCCTGTTGGCACCTGGAATCTGGGCGATGGGACGGGGCCTTACGAAGATCTGGACGCCTTCCTGAACCGCGCCGATGCGCTGGCGGAAAGTCTGCTCGCGCAGGGCATCACCGCCATGAAGATATGGCCCTTCGACGCGGCCGCCATCGAAAACGACGGCCGTTACATCAGCAGTGCGCAGCTCAAGCGGGCGCTGGAGCCGTTCGAAAAAATCCGCAAGGCCGTGGGCGATCGCATGGACATCATGGTCGAGTTCCATTGCCTGTGGAATCTGCCCACCGCCAAGCAGATCGCACGCGAACTGGAGCCCTACAAGCCCGTCTGGTTCGAGGACCCGATCCGTATGAATTCCCCCTTGGCGCTGGCCGAGTACGCCGATGCGACTTCCGTCTGGGTATGCGCGAGCGAGACGCTCGGGTCGCGCTATGCCTACAAGGAGTTCCTCGACCGTGGCGCCGTCGATGTCGTCATGACCGATCTGGTGTGGACGGGCGGTTTGACCGAGGGCCGCAAGATCGCCGCCATGGCCGATGCACAGCACCTGCCTTTCGCGCCGCATGACTGTACCGGACCGGTCGCTTTCGCCGCCGCCGTCCATGCCTCGTTCAGTCAGCCCAATACCCTGATCCAGGAGTCGGTACGCGCCTTCTACACCGGTTGGTACAAGGAGTTGGTCACCGAGGTGCCTCGCATCGAGAACGGCTACGTCTATCCGATGGAGGCGCCGGGCCTGGGGTTGGAGTTGTTGCCCACCGTGTTCGAGCGCGCCGATACCCGGCGCCGCATCAGTGAATTGAAGTGACCACAGGAGTCCTCCCGATAATGCTATCGAATTCCAATTCTTCCGCGCTGTTCGATCTGACCGGCCGCACCGCGCTCGTGACGGGTGCCGCGCGCGGTCTTGGCTATTGCTATGCGCAGGGTCTGGCGCAGGCTGGCGCGTCGATCGTGCTCAACGATGTGCGCGACGGGCTCCTGGCCGAATCTGTCGCCAAGCTGACCGCTGGCGGCCATTGCGCGCGCGGTGCCGCCTTCGACGTGACCGACGAGGATGCCGTCGCCGCCGCGTTTGCCGCGCTCGATGCCGACGGTGTCGAGGTCGACATCGTCATCAACAACGCCGGAATCCAGTTCCGCAAGCCGATGGTGGACCTCGCGCTTGCCGATTGGCAGCGCGTCATCGATACCAACCTGACCAGTGCTTTTGTCGTGGCGCGCGAAGCGGCGCGTCGCATGATTGCGCGTGGGCGCGGCGGCAAGATCATCAATATCGGCTCGCTCACCAGCGAGGGGGCCCGTGCGACGGTGGCGCCCTACACGGCGGCAAAGGGCGGCATCAAGATGCTGACGCGGGCCATGTCGGCGGAGTGGGCGCGATTCAACATCCAGTCCAACGCCATCGGACCCGGATACATCCTGACCGACATGAACACCGCCCTGATCGACGACGAGAAGTTCGATGCCTGGGTCAAGAGCAGTAATCCGTCCGGGCGTTGGGGCCGGCCCGAGGAGTTGATCGGCGTGGCGGTGTTCCTGTCGTCGGCGGCTTCGGACTACATCAACGGCCAGATCGTGTACGTGGACGGCGGGTGGCTGGCCGTGCTTTGAGACGAACCATTCCTTCGCCCGCTGCGACACGTACGGGCGGGCGGAGTCACACCGAGGAGACAGCATGAAAATCACAACGACCTTTACGAAAACGTCCATCGCCGCCGCCTTCATCGGCGCAGCGGTGCTGGTGGCGCCGACGATTGCACAGGCGCAGGCGCCGATCCGGCTCGGACATAGTTTCACCGAGCAGCATCCGCGCGGGCAGGCGATGCTGAAATTCGCCGCCGAGGTTGAGAAGGCGACCGGTGGCGCGGTCAAGATCAATGTGTTCCCCAACGCTTCATTGGGGTCCGAGGAACGCATGCTGCAGGCGACCCAGAGCGGTGTGCAGCAGTTCTACATGGGGGCGCTGGCGCCATTCTCGGTGCGCAAGAAAGAACTGCAGATATTCGACTTCCCCTTCCTGTTCAATGACGAAGCTGAAGTGGCTTCGGTCATGGATGGCCCCATTGGCCAGAAGATGCTTGCCAACCTGAGCGACACCGGCATCGAAGGCCTGAGCTGGGCCGGCGGCGCGTTTCGCAACGTCGCCAACACCAAGCGGCCGATCAAGACGTTCGCAGATTTCAAGGGGCTGAAGATTCGCGTCATGCAGAGCCCCGTGGCAATCGACAGCTTCAAGGCGATGGGGATGAACGCCACGCCGATGGCATATTCCGAGGTCTACACGGCGCTGGAGATCGGCGCGCTCGATGGGCTGGAGCATCCGCCGGTGGACATGTACCAGAACAAGATCTACGAGATCGTCAAGAATCTGGCGATCACCCATCACGTCTACACCCCGGTCGCCCTGGTGGTGAACAAGAAGTGGTTCACGGGTCTGCCTGCCGCGCAGCAGGAAGGCATCCGCAAGGCGGCGATCGTGGCGCGCGACTTCCAGCGCGCCGAAGAAATGCGCCAGGAGAAAGAAGCCGTCGACATGCTCGCCGCCAAGGGGATGGCTGTCACGCATCTGCCGCCGGCGGAACTGGCGAAGATGCGCCAGGCGGTCCAGCCGGTCGTCGACAAGTACTCGGCTTCGATCGGTGCCGACTTCGTCAAGAGCTTCTATGCCGCCATCGCCAAGGCGCGCAAGGGAGCCAACTGAGGAGGACCGCCATCGCAGGGGGATCGCGCAAGGACATGCGCGACCGTCCCCCGCGCGGAGGTGGGGGAGGAATAAATGGGAAATCTGTTCGACGTTCTTTCGCGGGTCTCCATGCGCGTGCTCGAATTCATCATGGTCGTCATGATGGTCGGCATGCTGTTGCTGGTAGGGCTCAACGTTTTCTTGCGCATCGGCTTCAACAGCGGCATCGACTTCGCCGACGAGATTCCGCGCTTCATGTTCGTCTGGCTGACGTTCTGCGGTGCGGTCGTGGCGATGAAGCAGCGTACCCACATCAACGTCAACATGTTCGTGGAGATGTCGCCGCGCACGGTGCGCACGGTCTTCTACGTCATCACCCAGTCGCTCGTGCTGGTATGCGGTGGCTATCTGTTCTACGGCACCGGCATGCTGCATGAGGTCATTGCCGATAATGCCTCGCCGGTGCTGCAGATCAGCACGCTGTGGGTATTCGGCGTGACGTACGTCGCGGGGGCCGGCCTGCTGCTCATTGCAGCGTCGAACCTGATCCGCCTGATGATGGGGCGCATCGATGACGACGAACTCGCCGGGCGCCCGGCACGGGACGACGAATCCACGGGCACCGATGGGAATGCCGGGGTGGCGCCATGACCCTGGCCATCTACATCGTGGTGCTGCTGGCGCTCGTCGCCATCGGAACGCCCATCTCCTTCGCCTTGCTGGGGTGCGCGCTGGCGTTGATGTTCTACCTCGGCATGAACGACCCGCAGATCGTCGTGCAAAGCATGTGGGACGGGGCCAACAGTTTTCCACTGCTGGCGGTGCCATTCTTCATGCTCGCCGGCGAATTCATGAACGCTGGTGGCATGACGCGCCGGATCATCCGCCTGGCCATGGCGTGGGTCGGGCACATTCCCGGAGGGCTCGGCTACGTTGCCGTCATTGCTGCCGTCATCATGGCCTCGCTGTCGGGATCGGCCGCCGCCGATACCGCCGCGCTCGCGGCGGTCCTGTTGCCGATGATGCGTTCGGCCGGCTATGACATGCCGCGCTCAGGCGGGCTGATTGCCTCCGGCGGCATCATCGCGCCGGTCATTCCGCCTTCGATCGCCATGATCCTGTTGGGCGTCACCGGGCAGGTGTCGATCGCGAAGCTGTTCCTCGCCGGCATCGTGCCCGGCATTCTGATGGGCATTGCCATCATGGGAACGTGGTATGTCGTTGCGCGCCGCGACAAGCTGGCGGTTGAACCGCGCATGTCATGGCGCGTGCGCTTCACCGAAACGCGCAAGGCGTTCTGGGCGCTGCTGTTGCCAGTGGTGATCATCGGCGGACTGAAGACAGGCTTCTTCACGCCGACCGAGGCGGCGATCATCGCAGCGTGGTATTCGTTGTTCGTGGGGATATTCGTCTACCGCGAAATCCGTCTCGCCAATCTGTATGGATTGATCCTGGCGGCCGCCAAGACGACCGCTGTCGTCATGCTGCTGGTCGCGGCGG
>NZ_JBGVSA010000028.1:0-51157 GCF_041807905.1 Uliginosibacterium sp. sgz301328 | reverse complement strand
CAGCGACGAGTTCCGCAGCCGCCTGACTTGACGAGTAGCGCAGGGGACCAGCTGCAGGCTGGCGGTGATGTTGGGGTCGGATCGACGGTTACTTTCTTGTCGAAAACAAGAAAGTGACTCGGCCGCCGGGACGAACTCCCGGCCGTCGAGCATTAGCAGTCGAGGCCACGCCCGAACATCCCACCGTTCTGGCGCTCATCAGGGTCGGATGGCGAGGTACGCCTGCACGATGGCGAGACTTGCCACGTGCATGGATTGACTGAAAGAGCCAGCGACTGCCATTGAGAAGAGATCATCAAATGAAGCACGACCACATTCGATGTCTTCGGCTACATCCAGTTGCAGCGCCCCGGCCTTCTTCAGAGATTCAGCAAGGAACACATGCACACGGTTAGTCTGTCGCGCCGGATTGGCCCAAAGCGAAGTGATCAGTGTCATGGACTTCGCTGTATAGCCCGTCTCTTCCCGCAACTCACGCCGCGCAGCAACGCCGATGTCCTCCCCTGTCTCCACAACACCGGCTGGAAGTTCTATGCATATAGCATTCGCGGCCGGCCGATACTGGCGCACCGTGACAACGCAGCCATCGTCGGCTACGGCCACGATATGCACCCACTCTTTATCCTCAATGACGTAGTACGGCTCGATCTGAGCACCGGAAGGCAGACAGTAGGTCTTCGCCTTCAACGTTAGCCACTGATCGGAAAGCACTACGTGCTCGGAAATCTGTTTCCACCGCTTCACGCCTCTCCTCCCTGTTCTCCAGAAATCGGAAGGCCTCACCCTATCCATGGACGGGTCGCGATGTTTGATCGCTTTTACGCTATTGATCGGGCGGCCCGTCGTGGCGGGCGACGAGGGACGACGAAATCGGTCGGGGTAGCAAGAGTCAATCGCTGGCTGAGCGCGACGGGAAGCCACAGCTCGCGCCGGTATTCGCTGGGCAGCGCATAGCCGCGAACGACGTCCAGGTCGCGCAGGAATGAACGGCCTTCGGCGGGCTCGGCATCCGCCTCGTCCCGGACACGCTGATGAATCTGTGCCAACGCGGGCATGCCCCTGCCGACAAGCGTGATGACAGCGTAATCCTGCGCCGGCAATGTCATGCAATCCACGTGCAGCAACGCCGCACGCAACTGCACCACCGGGATGGCCACGTGCATGTCGATGTGGTCCTGCGCATGCGTGTCGTACAGGGTGCCCGCATCGAACATGCGCAATTGCCGCCATCCGGGCGTGCGCGCCAAGGCTGCCTGCACGTCGAGCTGCTTGCCCACGCAGTGGCACTCGTGCATGGCGCCTGAATACGGCATGCACACGACATCCAGCCCGCTCAGGCGACGCAGCGTGATCGGCACCGGCCGTGCCGCTTCGGTTGTCGGCGCAGGCAGCGCACTGGGCGAACATCCATAGGTGCGGACAAAGGCATGGGTGAATGCCGCCAGCGACCCGTAACCCGCGTCGTGGGCGATGGACGTTATCGAGGTCTCGCCACGTTCGATCTGCCTGCGGGCGCGTTGCAGTCGCAGGCGGCGGACGGTCGCCATAGGCGTCTCGCGCGTCTTCTGGCGATACACATGATCGAAGTGATTCGGCGACATGCACGCCACGTCGGCGAGGTCGCGCAGGCGGATGTCCTCTCCAAAGTGCCTGTCGATGTACGACATCACGCTGGACATGGCCTGGATGGTGCGCAGGAACGAGGCGGCGGTGACACGCATGTGCGTATCCTAGCGACGATCCGGTGCACGGTGCCAGCGCGCCGGATCAAACGGCTGCAGGGCAGGCGTCGCTAGGCCCGCCCTGCGGAACGGGCGCTTACTTGCGCGCCTCGGGCGGCGTGGCGCCGATCGGCCACAGCGCCCACATCTGCACGCGCTGCTTCATGCGCCCGGCGGTGGCACCCGCCTGCGGACCGAAGCCGACGAAGTAATCGCCGCGCACACGGCCGCGGATGGCGCCGCCGGTATCCTGCGCCAGCACCAGCCGTTGCAGAGCCGGCCCGTCCGGCATCGGAGCGGTCAGGAAGACCGGCGTGCCCAGCGGCACTGTGGTGATGTCGACCGCGATCGAGCGTCCGGCAGTGAGCGGCACGTTCTGCGAACCGCGCGGGCCGGTGCCGGTGGCCGCTTCTTCGCGGAAGAAGACATAGCTCGGGTTGGCATCGAGCAGTTCGTTCAGGCGCCCGGGATTGGCCGTGGCCCAACCCTTGATGCCCTGCATGCTGGCCTCCTCAAGCTTGAGTTCGCCCTTCTGCACCAGCCAGCGGCCGATGGACTGGTACGGGTAGCCGTTCTGGTCGGCGTAAGCCAGGCGCACGCGGCTGCCGTCCGTCATCTGCACCTGACCGGAGCCCTGCACCTGCAAAAAGAAGAAGTCGATCGGCTCATCCGTCCACATCAGGATGCTCTTGGCATCGGTGCGCTTTTCGATGTCGCTGCGCATGCCATAGGGCACCAGCTTGCGGCCCTCGACGCGGCCGCGCAGGCGCATGTTCTTGAGTTCCGGATAGATCGATGACAGGTCGACGGTGATGAGGTCGTCCGGTACGCCATAAACCGGCACCGAGTAGCGCGCGGTTTTGCTGCGGCTGCCACGGATCAGCGGCTCGTAATAGCCGGTCAGCAGGCCTTCGGTGGTGCCGTCGGCGTTGTGCACGACCCACGGCTGCGTGCGGGACTGGAAGAAGGCACGGACTTCGCGGGCCGACGGATTGGCCGGCAACTGGCGCGCCGCGTCGCACACCGGCGTCCAGGCCGACACCATCTCAGGCAGGCGCAGCGCGCGGCACGAGGCCAGGAATACAGGCCACGCCTGCGCAAGGTCGTCCTGCTGCCAGCCCGGAACCTGGTCCCACGCGGCAGCGGAGAAAGCCGGCGCGGGGGGTGGGGTGGGTACGCCGGGCTGGGTCGGGACCGGGCATTGCTGGCACACCGGGCAGGCGGGGCATTGGGCAGCGGTGGCGCCCGGCAGGGCGGGCGCCTGGGCCGGCGGCGGAGTGGGGCTGGAGGCGCATGCCGCGAGCAGCACGGCCAGCAGGGCAGGGAGAATGAATCTCATCGGGATACGGAGGTGGTCTGAAACAAAGGAGAAAGTATACTGGCGCTCCCGTATGGATCGGTCCGGGCATTCGCGCCCCAACGCACATGTGGATCATCTTTGTCGAAGCCGGCGTCGCGCTGGCATTGCTGCTGCTGATTGTGTGGGCGACCTGGCCGAAGAAGAAACCGCAAAAGGATCGTCCCGATGAGCCCCGCTGATCTCGAACGCCTCGTCAATCGCGCCGAACATCTGATGGCGCGCATCGAGGCCTCGCTGCCGCCGCTGCCGCCCGAGGCAGACTGGAGCGCCCACGCCTATCGCTGGCGCACGCGTGCCGGGCGTGGCTGGCTGGAGCCGCTGCACAACCTGCTGCCGATGAATCTGGCCGACCTGCATGACATCGACACGCAGAAGGAGCGCATGAACGCCAACACGCGCCAGTTCGTGCAGGGGCGTCGGGCCAACAACGTGCTGCTGACCGGCGCGCGCGGCACCGGCAAGAGCTCGCTGGTGCGCGCCATGCTCAACGAATACGGCAAGGATGGCCTGCGCGTGATCGAGATCGACAAGACCGATCTCACCGATCTGCCACACATCGTCGACCTCATCCGCACGCGCCCCGAACGCTTCATCCTGTTTTCGGACGATCTGTCGTTCGAAGACGCCGAGCCCGGCTACAAGGCGCTCAAGAGCGTGCTCGACGGTTCGTTCGCCGCGGTGCCGGACAACGTGCTGATCTACGCAACCTCCAATCGCCGCCACCTGATGCCCGAGTACCACTCGGAGAACCTCGCCGGCCATCGCAACGACGAAGAAATCCACCCGGGCGAGGCAGTCGAAGAGAAGGTTTCGCTGTCCGAACGGTTCGGCCTGTGGCTGTCGTTCTATCCGTTCAGCCAGCAGGAATACCTGGACATCGTGCGCCACTGGCTGGTGGAGCTGTCGGTCGACGTCACCGACTGGGAGCCGATCCGCCACGAAGCGCTGCAATGGGCGATGATGCGCGGCTCGCGCAGCGGCCGCGTGGCGCTGCAGTTCGCCCGCGACTACGCCGGCCGCGTGGCCTGACGCCGCCATGCTGAGCGCCCTCGAACTGACCGGACGCGCCCGCACCCACGTGCGCGAGTTCGTGATCGACGAGGCCACGCGCTTCGTCGCCCACGACAAGGCCGGCGAGGCGTTCATGCACATGCGCGCGGCGGCAGCGCGCCACGGCAT
This sequence comes from Uliginosibacterium sp. sgz301328, assembly GCF_041807905.1. Classification (NCBI taxonomy): domain Bacteria; kingdom Pseudomonadati; phylum Pseudomonadota; class Betaproteobacteria; order Rhodocyclales; family Zoogloeaceae; genus Uliginosibacterium; species Uliginosibacterium sp. sgz301328. The sequence continues at coordinate 46,897 of NZ_JBGVSA010000028.1, read as the reverse complement.
CGATCTGGTACCGCTCAGCGCATTCCGCGATTTTGCCGGCCAGATGAAAATCTGGACCGCCAAGTGGAATGGCGAGCGCCCGCTCTACGACGCGGACGGCGGCGTCATTCCGCACGGCGCGCTCGACGAAGACGGTCTGGTCGACGCCATCCTTTCGTGGTCGGCCCTGCCCGGCGCCAGCCGTCATCACTGGGGCAGCGAATTCGATGTCATCGATCGTGCGGCCTTGCCCGACGGTTATCGCCCACGTCTGCTGCCGGACGAATATGTGGCCGGCGGCCCGTTCGCGCGCCTGGGCGAATGGCTGCATACCGGGCCGATCGAATTCGGCTTCTTCCGGCCCTACGATATCGAGCGCGGCGGCCTGCACCCTGAGCCCTGGCATCTGAGCTGGGCACCGCTTGCGGTGCCGGCGCTGGGTGCGCTCACGCCCGAACTGATGCGCGAGGCCATCGAAGCGGCCAGCGACATGCCCGGACGCGAGCGCGTGCTGGCACGCATCGAACACATCCACACCGTACAAGTCTGCCGTGTCGGCGCCCCCGCATGGCCCGTATGAATTCACAGAGAAGCGCTGCAATGACCCCCAAGATCGTCACCGTCGCCGCCGCCGTCATCACTCGCCCCGACGGCAGCTTCCTGCTCGGCCAGCGTGGCGAGGAGACGTTCTACACCGGCTACTGGGAATTTCCGGGTGGCAAGGTCGAACCCGGTGAAACCGCCCACGATGCCGTCATCCGCGAACTGGAAGAAGAGCTCGCCATCAAGGTCCACGGCGCCCGCCCGTGGATCGTGCGCCGGCACCTGTACGAACATGCTCACGTCACGCTGAATTTCTTCGAGGTCTACGACTGGACGGGCGAGCCCCAGCCGCTGGTGCACAGCGCCCTGGCATGGCAGCGCGCCGACGCGCTCGAAGTCGGCCCGATGTTGCCGGCCAACGGACCGATCCTCAAAGCGTTGCGGCTGCCGCGCCGCTTCGGCGTGACGCACGCGCACGAGATCGGCGTCAACGCGCAACTGTCCGCGCTGGATACGTCGCTGGCGGTGGGCCTGCAGGCCGTGGTCATCCGCGAACACGCCCTGCCTCCAAGCACACGCCAGGCGTTTGCACGTGAAGTCGTGGCGCGTTGCCGCGCCGTGGGCGCCCTGGCGATCGTCGGTGGCGATGCGGCGCTGGCCGCCGAAGTCGGCGCAGACGGCCTGCAACTGACCGCCGCACAACTGGCGGATGCCTCCGCACGCCCCGGCTTCGAATGGGTCGGAGCGTCGTGTCATACGCGCGCAGAACTCGAACGCGTGGCAGAACTGGAGCTGGATTACGCCGTGCTCGGCAACGTCAGAGCCACGCCCACGCACCCGGGCAAGGCGGGCATCGGCTGGGAGCAATTCCACGCTTTGACGCGCGATCTGCCCATGCCGGTCGTCGCCATCGGCGGCCTGCGCGAATCCGACATGTCGGACGCACGCGGCGCTGGCGCACACGGCATCGCGGCGGTACGCAGCATCTGGGGCCGGTGAGCGGCGGCATGTCCTCGGGATGGATCGTCGATGCCACGCACGAGGATTTCATCGTCGCGGCCAAGCCGGCCGGGGTTTCCTTTCATAACGATGGCGACACACCAGGCTTCGTGACGCGGCTGCGCGCGGATGCCGGTCTTGCCGATCTGCATCCGGTGCATCGGCTCGATCGCATCACGTCGGGGCTGGTGCTGCTGGCGCGCAACGCGGATGCCGCGCGCGAGCTGGGCGAACTGTTCGAGTCGGGCCGCATCGAGAAGTACTACGTGGCCCTCTCGGACCACAAACCGTCGAAGAGCCAGGGCCGCATCCAGGGCGGCATGGAAAAGGGGCGCGGCGGTAGCTGGAAGTTCGTGCGCGAGGGCGGGCAGTTGGCGGTGACGCAGTTCTTCAGTTTCACGCTGGCCAATGGTCTGCGCCTGTTCATCGTGCGGCCGCGCACGGGCCGTACGCACCAGATCCGCGTGGCACTCAGGAGTCTGGGCGCCCCGATCCTTGGGGACGCGCGCTACGGCGGCGCGGCGGCGGATCGCGGCTACCTGCACGCGTGGGCATTGCGCTTTGAATGGCACGGCACGATGTGCCAGTTCATGTTGCCACCGGACGAGGGGAGCGCATTCACGAGCGCCGAGACCTCGCAGATGCTCCATGCCCATCCGCCTTTCGATCTTCCCTGGCCACGCTGGCAAGCGCCCCGGCCCGTGCAGTAACCGGCTAACACCAGGGCTGTCTCCGACGCGCTCAACATGCGCTTGCGCGCTGCGCGCACACCCCACGGAGACAGATCATGGCAGCCAAGAAAATCCTCGCGCTGGTCGGCGACTTCGTCGAAGACTACGAAATCATGGTGCCCTTCCAGGCGCTGCAGGCGGTCGGACATACGGTGCACGCGGTGTGCCCCGACAAGAAGGCGGGCGAGACGGTCGCCACGGCCATCCATGACTTCGAAGGGCAGCAGACGTATTCGGAAAAGCGCGGCCACAACTTCTCGCTCAACGCGAGCTTCGCCGAGGTCGATCCGGCCAGCTACGACGCTTTGCTCATTGCCGGCGGACGCGCCCCGGAATATCTGCGCCTGAACCCGAAGGTGATCGACGCCGTGAAGCATTTCTTCTCCGCCGACAAACCGGTGGCGGCAATCTGCCATGGGCCGCAGATACTGGCCGCGGCGCGCGTCATTGACGGCCGCAGGGTATCGGCCTACCCGGCCTGCCGCCCGGAAGTCGAACTGGCCGGCGGCCGCTACGCCGAGATTCCCATCGACGGCGCGGTCACCGACGGCAAACTCGTCACCGCGCCGGCGTGGCCCGCCCACCCGGCGTGGATCTCGCAATTCCTCGTTGTACTGGGCACGCGTATCGAACTGTAGCCACGTCCCGCTGCGCGCGACGACGCTTGATCGCGCGCAGCCAGCGGACAAGTGGTCGATGGAAGATGAGCGCTGTTTCGTGCCACGCTTCCCGGCCACCATGCGCAATCGCCTGTTCATCATCTTTGTCGCGCCGCTGTTCGCCCTGCTGCTCGCCGTCGGCGCGCGCGCGGAGGTGGCCGCCCCGCCTTTCTCGCTCGTCGTGGACCAGGCCGGGCTGCTTTCGGCCGACGAGCATGCCGCCCTTGCAGGCGCACTGACAAGACTGGAAGCCGACACGGGCGCCCAGGTTGCCGTGCTGACGGTGGACAGCACAGCCGAGGAGGACATCGCGCCCTTCGCCAACCGCGTCTTCAACACGTGGAAGCTCGGCCGGAAGGGTGTCGACGATGGCGTGCTGATGGTTGTCGCGCACGACGACCACCGCATGCGCATCGAAGTCGGCTACGGCCTGGAGGGCGCCATTCCCGATGCCATCGCCAAACGCATTCTCGACGAGTATCTCGCCCCCGCATTCCGCCGCGGCGACTATGCGGCAGGTATCACCGCTGGCGTCGATGCGCTGAGCGCACTGGTCCGGCACGAAGATCTGCCAGCGCCTGCATTCACCGCGCCGCCGCTTGAACGCTGGGTCGCCAGTTGGGCGCCGGCGGGCGAAACCCGCTACTACACCGTGCTCGTGAACGAGGGTGTCATCCTCGCCCTGATGGTGCTGCTCTACCTGGCGATGCGCGGACATTTTCGCCGCGCACGGGTGGTGGAGAAGACCGTCGGTCGCAAGGACAAGAAAGTGGTGCGGCGGACTGTCGAGAAACCGGCCGGCACGCCACGCATGGTGGCGTTGATCGTCTGCGGCGCCCTCGGCGTGTTCCTCGCCTGCCTTGGCCTCATCACCGGCGATGGCGACGGCGGCAACGGGCTGACGTTAGGCGCCGACATCGTCGACGTGGTGCCCGTTCCGGTCGCGCGCCTGCTGACCCATACGCTGCCGGCGTGGACCGTCGTGCCGCTTTTCTTCATCGCCTTCATCGTGGCCGGGCTGCTGTTCCTGCTGCTGTTTGGCGGCTTCGGCATGTTGCTCGGGCAGCGTTACGCATTCATGGGTTATTCGGCACTGATCTTCGGTGCGGTCGTCGGCGTCATCGCCGGCAGCCTGACAGTCGGCGTGATCGTGGCCATCGTCGTCGCCATCGGTGCGCACCCACGCGTGGGCTGGATCAAGCCGGGCAGTGGCGGAGGAGGTTCGGGCCATTCGGGCGGATCGTCGTCCGGGTCGTCCAGTTCGAGCAGTTCGAGCAGTTCGAGCTCTTCGAGCGGCGGGGGCGGCTCCAGCGGCGGAGGCGGCGCATCGAGCAGTTGGTGATGGTTACGGCGACGTGGGTGGCGCCATGGCGCGGGCGGTGTCGAGCACCAGATCCCACATGACCTGCGCCGTTGGCGAGAGCGAACGGTTGCGGCGGCGGGCCAGCATGATCGGCCGGGTAACGTCGGGAATCAGTGGCCGCGCGACCAGCGCGTCTCCCGGCAGGGGTAGTGACAGGCCCGGCTGAACGCTCACGCCGATGCCGGCCTCGAGCAGGCGGAACACCGTCGTCGAGTGTCCCACCTCCTGCACCACGCGGTATTGCACGCCGTGCTGAGCCAGCGCGCGATCGATGAGCGGACGGCTGCCGGAGTTGTAGTCGAGCAGCACCAGCGACTCGCCTTCCAGTTGCGTCCACTTGACCCGTGCCGCTTTCGCCAGCCGATGGTCGCGTGGGCAGACGAGGTAGAAGTGATCGGTCATGACGATCTGCACGACCAGGTCGTTGGCCGAAATCGGGTCGACGATCACCGCAAAATCCACCTCGCCGCTGCGCACGCTTTCCAGTACCAGCCGCTGCACGAGATCGTGCAACACCAGTTCGATCTGCGGATAGCGCTGGGCCGCCGCCGCGATCGTGGCGGGCATCAGGCTTGCGGAAATGGTCGGTGCACACGCCACGCGAACGCGTCCGCTGCGCGCTTCGCTGCGGGTACGGGCCTGCCGCAGCGCGGTTTCCAGTTCATCGATGAGACGCCCGACCTCGCCCGCCAGCGCGCGCCCTTCAGCGGTCAGCGAGACTTCGCGCGTGGTGCGGTCGAGCAGCGTCAGGCCGAGTTCGGATTCCAGCTCGCGGATGGCGCGGCTCACCGCTGGCTGGGTCAGGCCGATGGCTTCGCCGGCACGGCTGAAGCTGGCATGCTCGCTGACGGCGAGAAATACCCGCAGCTGACGAAGCGATATGTTTGGCGTCATGGCGATGCAGCGGACAATTCATGCCAGATGCGCATGAATTCATGCGATAAATGAATTTGTATTTTAGACGTCGCGGCGGTGTAATGCGGCCTTCGTACGACAACAATCAGGTGCGCGCATGGCACGCCCGCGTTTTCTCCCCGACAACTTCACCCTCGCGCTGGTCACGACGGTCCTCATCGCCAGCTTCTTTCCCTGCCAGGGCAGGACGGCCGAAGTCTTCAACGTCATCACCGACGTGGCGATCGGGATGCTGTTCTTCTTCCACGGTGCCAAGCTTTCGCGCGCAGCGGTGATCGCGGGCATCACGCACTGGCGCCTGCACCTGGTGGTGCTGGCGTGCACGTTCGTGCTCTTCCCCGTGCTGGCCATCGTGCTGCGCCCGCTGATGACTTTTGTCATCACGCCGGAGCTGTACCTCGGCGTGCTGTTCCTGTGCACGCTGCCGTCCACCGTGCAGTCGTCGATCGCGTTCACGTCGATGGCCGAAGGCAATGTGCCGGCGGCGGTGTGCAGCGCGTCGGCGTCGAACATCCTGGGCATCTTCCTGACGCCCGTGCTGGTCGGCATGCTGATGTCGGCGTCCGGCACGGCAGCGTTCTCGATGGACAGTATCTGGAACATCGTGCTGCAACTGCTGGTGCCGTTCGTGGCCGGTCAGATCGCGCGCCGCTGGATCGGCGGCTGGGTCGATCGCCACAAGCCGATGCTCAAATACACCGACCAGGGCTCGATCCTGCTGGTGGTCTACACGGCATTCTCGGCCGCCGTCATCGAAGGCCTGTGGCACGACACACCGTGGCCCGCGCTGGTCGGTCTGCTGATCGTGTGCGGCGCGCTGCTGGCGCTGGTGCTGGCGCTGACGACGTTCATTGCGCGCAGACTGGGCTTCAATCGCGAGGACGAGATCACGATCGTCTTCTGCGGCTCGAAGAAGAGCCTTGCCAGCGGCGTGCCCATCGCCAAGGTGCTGTTCGCCAGCCACCTCGTCGGGCCGATGGTGCTGCCGCTCATGATCTTCCACCAGATCCAGTTGATGACCTGCGCCGTGCTCGCGCAGCGTTACCACGCCCGCAAGCAGGCCGCGCTGCGGGCCGCCCAGGCTTCCACCGCCTGATCGACGCGGCGCGGGAATTTCTTCCCGCGCGGGCGTTCGAACCTCTGGGCACGGCCAGTCGGGGTAGACTGGTCGTACCCACGGGGATTTCACTTGGCGGAGACTCACAATGAATACCGAACAACTCCGGGCCGCAGCCGAACGGCTGGCGCAGGCTCGTCAGGGAGGCACGCCCATCGCTGACGTGCCGGCTGACCAACGTCCGCAAGATGCAGCACAGGCCGAGGCCATCCAGCGCCTCGTCGTCGAACGATTGGGCGAACGCATCGGCGGCTGGAAATGCGTGCTGCCCTTGCCCGACCACGTCGCCTACGCGCCGATCCATGGCTCCACCATTTTCGCCGTCTCGCCGGTCAAGGCCTGGGCGCCGGGCGACACCGTCCGCATCGAGCCCGAACTGGCCTGCGTGATGTCGCACGATCTGCCTCCACGCGATGCGCCCTACATGCCGGACGAAGTCGACGCGGCCATCGGCAGCGTTCACCTGGCACTGGAACTCGTCGGCAACCGCTACGCCGATGCCGGGGCCCATTCGTTCTTCGAGATGATGGGCGACTGCCTCAACAACTACGGCCTGTTCATTGGTCCGAAAGTGGATGTCGGCGCGGACAAGGCGCGCGCGCAGATTCCGTTGACCGTCGAATCGGACGGCGGCGCCGTGCGCGAATTCTCCGGCCATCATCCGAACAAACACTCGCGCGTCGGCGTGTACTGGCTGGCGGAATACCTGCGCGCGCATGGCGAAGGCCTGCGTGCCGGGCAGGCGGTCATCACCGGATCGTACGCCGGCGTCATCGACATTCCGGTCGGCGTGCCGGTGCGTGTGTGCTACGGCGGCCTGGGCACGTTGGAGATCACCATCAGCCAGTGACGGGCTGGATTTCCGGGGAATCGTCCCCATCTAGGTTGGATCGCAGCGTGCGCCGGTTCATTCGGCGCACGCCGTGCAAGAACGATTCAAGCGCAGTCGTGTGTTCCGGCAGCCGGACACTTTCAGCCCAGGAGAGTATGTCATGATCATCCCCCGCTTTGCAGACGAGCGCGGCCACGCCAACCATGGCTGGCTCGACAGCTATCACTCCTTTTCGTTTGCCGACTATCACGATCCCGAGCACATGGGCTGGGGACCGCTGCGCGTCATCAACGAAGACCGCGTGAATCCCGGCATGGGCTTTGGCTCGCATGGTCACCGCGACATGGAGATCATCAGCTACGTGCTCGAAGGGGCGCTCGCGCACAAGGACAGCATGGGCAACGGCACCAGCATCCTGCCCGGCGATGTGCAACGCATGAGCGCGGGAACGGGCGTGGTGCACAGTGAATTCAATCATTCGCCGGACAAACTGGTGCACTTCCTGCAGATCTGGGTCATTCCGGACCGCATGGGCAGCGCACCGGGCTATGAGCAGGTGCATTTCGACGATGCGGAAAAGCGTGGGCGCCTGCGCCTGGTCGCTTCACCGGACGGCGCTGAAGGCAGCGTGCGCATCCAGCAGGATGCGCAGCTCTACGCGAGCCTGCTCTCCGACGGCGAAGAAGCCACGCATCGCTTCGCGCCCGGCCGCCTGGGCTACATCCATGTCGTGCGCGGCACGGTCTCCATTGCCGGTGCGACGTATGCGGCTGGCGATGCTGTCAAGCTCGTCGACGAGAGCACCGTGGCAATTCGCGGCGGTGTCGGCGGCGGCGAAGTGCTGCTATTCGATCTGCCGCGACTGCAGTAACTGCGTCGCGATCGGCAAGGTCAGCGTCACCCGCAAACCGGGTGACGCATTGGCAACACTCGCGCTGCCTCCGTGGAACTGCGCGATGGCGCGCACCAAGGTCAGCCCCACACCAGAACCCTGATCGTCGGCGCGGCTGGTATCGACGCGATAAAAGCGCTCGAAGAGCCGCGACAAGGTCGCTTCCGGAACGCCCTCGCCATGATCGCGCACGCTGATGACGTTGGCATCGACGGTCGACGACAGCTCGACATCGATGTCGCCGGCGCCGTAACGCAGCGCATTGTCGATGAGGTTGGTGAGCGCCTGGAACAGCAATTCGCGATCGCCCAGCACGACGGCCGCGCGCCCTGACAGATTCAGCGCGCGCCCCTGCGCTTCGGCCACCGGCTCGAAAAGATCGACCACATCCCCCACCACGTCGGCAACCTCGACCGGGCGCCGCTCGGCTGCCAGCGATCCGGACTCCAGCCGCGCCAGTCGTAGCAACGCTGCAAAGGTGCGCAGCACGTCGTCGGTCTGCGCCAGCAGGGATTCCACCCGTTCGTTCGGCATGCCGCTGCCCGCGTCGCGCAGGCTTTCGATTTCATTGCGCAGGCGCGTGAGCGGGCGACGCATGTCGTGGGCGATGGCGGACGACACTTCGCGCGAGGCTTCCATCAACTGCTCGATGCGTTCGAAGGCAGCGTTGAATCGGGCCGCGAGCTGATCGATTTCGTCGCCGCGCACGGAAACCGGAAGACGGTGCGACAGTTCTCCCTGTTGCACCAGATCCGCGCCTTGCGCCAACAGCGTCAGGCGACGCCGCACACGGCCGGCGAAGAGCCACGCGATGAGCGCCGAAAGAAGCGTGGCGAGCGCACCGGCCACCGCCAGTTGCCGAAGGATGTGTGCGCGGAAGGTGGCCAGCGGCGAGCGCCGCGCAACGAGAAGACGGACGCCGTCATAGAGCACGAACACGTGCCCGGTCAGCGTATGGCCATCGGATTCGCGCGCGCGGAACTCGGAGTCGTCGATCGGGCGCACGTCGTCGGGCCACGCGTCGATGTTGCCGGTGATCTTGCCGCCGTTGGCATCGGCGAGATAGTAGACGGCGTCCCGGTCGACCGGCGCGGCCACGCGCCGCTCGATCACGTCGACCAGCGCGGCCATGCCGCCTTCGTGGAAGTCCTCTTCGAGATTGACGATCTCCAGCCGGATGGCGCTGGCGACCTGCTGGCGGATGTCGTCGCGCGCCTCCTGGTAGATCGGCACGAACAGCAGCGCGATGATGATGGCGATGCACACCGGCAGCACGGCGGCGAAGCGGAAGAACGGACTGCGCGGGAACAGCCTGGGTCGTGTCATCGCCGGATCAGGCGGTACCGAAACGGTAACCCGCCCCGCGCAGGGTGTGAATCAAGGGCGCCGCGCCGGGGGCGTCGAGCTTGGCGCGCAGGTTGGAGATATGCACGTCGATGACGTTGGTGGCCGGGTCGAAGTGATAGTCCCACACGCCTTCGAGCAGCATGGTGCGGGTGACGACCTGGTCGGCATGCCGCATGAGGTACTCCAGCAGCATGAACTCCTTGGGCTTCAGATCGATCCGGCGCCCCGCACGGGCCACGGTGCGGCGAATCAGATCCATCTCGACGTCCGCCACGCGCAGGCGCGATTGTTCGCTGGTCTCCGGTGCTGTGCGCGGACGCCGCGCCAGCACCTCGATGCGCGCCATCAGTTCTGCGATGGCGAATGGCTTGACGAGGTAGTCGTCGCTGCCGGCGCGCAGGCCCTCCACGCGGTCGTCGACTTCGCCCAGCGCGCTGAGGATCAGCACCGGCGTGTGGATCTGCGACGCGCGCAGGGTTCGCAGGATGGTCAGCCCATCGACCACCGGCAGCATGCGATCGAGCACCATGACGTCGTATTGCTCGGTCGTGGCCATGAACAGGCCCTCCTTGCCGGTGGCGGCATGGTCGACCACCATGCCGGCCTCGCGCAGGCCCTGGCACACGAAACTTGCCTGGTGCGGGTCGTCCTCGACGATCAGTATCTTCATGGCGTGCGCTTCGAGTAATGCCGATGCAGCACGAGCGGCCCGCCGACCGGGGCGTTCAGACCCAGCGCGGTGCGCTCGACGGCCGGAATCTGCGTGATGCGCTGGATGCGGCACGACTGCTCGCCGTTGCCGATTGCATCGGTGCCCGGGACGATATGGCCGTCATGCAGGCTGACCCACAGCGGCTCACGCGCGGGCAGATCGCAGGGGGCGGCGAGCGTGAGCATCCAGGGCTCGCTCACGCCCAGCCAGAGAATCAGGCGGCCATCCTTCATGGGCTGCCAGCCGAACACCTTGCTGACCCGCACGGCGCCGCGCGGCACCGACGGCCCCTTGGCCCCGACCCATTGGCTGGCAAGGACCGACAACGCGGCAACGAAGAGCAGGGCGAAAAGGCGGGGAACGAGCGTTCGGATCATGGTCGCCAATGCTATCAGGGCGGGCTGAAAACAGAACGGGGCGGTTTCTGGCCGCCCCGTTCTTGCCGGGCCGCTCGCGCGGCCTGGGTGCGATTACTTGGTCGCCGGTGCGGCAGCCGGAGCGGCTTCGGTCTTGGCGGCCGACTTCTTGTGCGAAGTCTTCTTGTGGGTGCTCTTCTTGGCCGGCGCCTTTTGCGTGGCGGCCGGGGCGGCCGACGAAGCGGCGGCATCGGCGGCCGGGGCGGCGTAGGCGCCGACGGCGATCAGGGTGGACAGCGCGGCAACAGCGACTTTGATGCTTTTCATGATCAGGTTCCTTCCTTCGTCAGACGTGGGTTGCGGAGTCGATGAACGGATTACTTGGTGGCGGCGTCAGCAGCGGGAGCGGCCTTCTTGGCGCTCGACTTCTTGTGCGACGTCTTCTTGTGCGTGGTCTTCTTGGCCGGCGCCTTTTGCGTGGCAGCGGGCGCAGCGGGAGCGGCAGCCGCATCGGCGGCCGGGGCAGCGTAGGCGCCGACGGCGATCAGGGTCGAAAGGGCGGCGACGGCGACTTTGATGCTCTTCATGGTTCGTTCCTTTGGATGACGGCAACAACGCGTTGCCATGGAGCGCACTATGGTCCTGGCCCGCTTGCCGCAAGCTGGACGGAACATTAAGCGTTGTTTAGAACTCACTGCCCGATTTCCTACGAGGTATGTCGTCGCCAGAGGCAGAGGATTCGCAAAGCGGACCGCCCCGTCACATATGCGCAAATCGTGACGGAATGAGTTCTGGAAATGCGATGCCGCTACAATCCGCTGCATGAACGTCGCGCGCTCACCGCTCGTACCCGATCCGTCCGCCCGGCCCTGGCAGCGCCGCCTGCCACCGCCGGCACTGACGCGCTACGTGGACAACTTTCTCTTCATGGAAATGCCCGCGGGCGGCGCCTTGCCGCGGGTTCTTCCGGGCACTGGCGCGCTGTGCCTGTTCCTGTATCGGGCCCCGTTGGCCGTGGCCGAATTGCACGCGGCGCGCGAGCATTCGATGTCGCAGTCGTTCGTGATGGTCAATCGACATGAAGTGCTGGACCTGTCGACCGCCGGCGCGACCGAATGCGTCGTCATCAGCTTTCGACCGGGGCGGTTGCGGTACTTCGTACCCACCAGTTTCGAGGAGTTGCAGGACCACCTCACGCCTGCCGTCGACCTGTGGGGCTCCCGCGTGGACGATGTGGCGGAAGCCCTGTCGCGGGCGACCGACTTCGATGCCCGCGTGGACATCCTCAGCGAGTTCCTGAGCGCCCGCCTGCATGAAGAGCGCGAAGCGCGCCTGGATCGCCTTCTCGACCAGCTCTACCTGACGCCCACCCTGCGCATCGCCGAGCTGGCGGAATCGGCGGGCTGGAGCGTGCGCCATTTCGAGCGATTGTTCATCGGCACGTACGGCGTGTCGCCCAAGTACTTCGCGAGGGTGGCACGCTTGCAGCAGGTTGCGCGGCGGCTGGCGCTGGAGCCGACCTGCTCGCCGGGCACGGCGGCCCTGGACGTGGGGTTCTTCGACCAGCCGCATTTCATCCACGAGTTGCACAAGCTCGCCGGGCTGTCGCCTACCGATCTCGCTCATGGCATGCGCGAGCGGCCGCATTTCTACAATCCCAAGGCGATCCAGCGCTACGTGGCGCTGCTCAAGACGCTCAGCGACTGAGTGCAGCCACGCTCGCGGCGACTTGTCGTTTTTGCCGCAAATGACGTATTGACGGGGTTTTCGGAGCGGTTTTGATGTTGCCGTACACCGTTCGTCGGCGCGCTCCATTTGTCATCAATCATCCTACTTCGCATGCGCATCGCATCGTCCAGAATGACGTGGCCCCCAGCCACCGAAGGACGGAGAAACCCATGCTCACGCCCCCCTTGAATCCCCACTTCGTGCCGCGCAAGACCGGACTTGGCGCGCACGTGGTCGCGATCCACGACGGTCGCTTGCAGACCGGCCTTCGGCAGGTGTTGCTGCTGGCCGATGGCCATCGCAGCTACGCGACCCTTGCGTCCATGCTCCCCGGGCGCAATGTCGAAGCCGAACTGGTCGAACTGGCTCAGCGCGGGCTGATCGAAGACGCGGCCGAAGGCGCCAGCGTCGAGCCCGATCAGGACCTCTCCGACCAATGGATGCACGCCAGCAGTTTCATGATGGAGCGCGCCAAGGAGACGCTGGGCGTAGCGGCCGTCGACATCGTCGAAGAACTCGAACACGCGCACGACCCCGAGGCGGCGCGCCAGGCCACCACTCACTGGTACCGAGCGATGCGTGAATCGCGCCTGCCGCGCGAACGCGCCGATGCGGATCGCATCGAGGTCGCTCGGCTGATGAGCGAACGCCGCGAGGGCTGAACGCGCAGACGGGCCGAAGGGGCGCAATCCCGGTCGGCCATGCCGCACGACAAACGCCTGTGATATAAGCAGGGGCATCGCGAAGTCCTTCGTGGTGTCTCCATGCCTTTTCTTGCCCGCTGCTGCGCTACGTTCGCAGTCTTTCTTTCGTCCATCGTATGCGCGCAGGCGCAAGAGGCCAGCCAGCCGGCGCCCCGCCCGCGCGTAGGGCTCGTGCTTGGCGGCGGCGGCGCGCGCGGTCTGGCCCACCTCGGGGTGCTGGAAGAATTGCGACGCCTGGACGTACCCATCGACTGCATTGCGGGCACCAGCGCCGGCGCGCTCATCGGCGGCATCTATGCCAGTGGCATGGATGTGCCGGAGATGGTCGAACGCATCGAGAACGCCGACTGGGACTTGCTGCTGTCGGGCACGCCCAACCGCCGCGACATCCCTTACGAACGCAAGGTCGATGACTTCACCAACTACGCGAGCTTCACGCTCGGTATCGACGCACAGGGCGTGAAGATTCCACGCAGTGTGATCGGTTCGCAGGCGATCGATCGCTTTCTCCACCAGCTCACGCGCGACGTCAACGTCGGTTCATTCCATGAGTTGCCCATTCCCTTCGAAGCGGTGGCCACCGATCTGGGTACAGGCGAGATGAAAGTGTTCGCCAGCGGCGATCTTGCCCTCGCCCTGCGCGCCAGCATGGCCGTGCCCGGCATCTTCGACGCGGTGAGCGTCGGCGATCAGTTGCTGGTCGACGGCATGTTCGTGCGAAACCTGCCTGTGGAGAACGTCAAATCGCAGTGCAACGCGGATGTCGTGATTGCCGTCGACGTGGGGCGCCCGATGAAGAAGGTTGACCAGATTCATTCACTGGTCGACGTCGTCGGGCAGGCCATGCAGATCGCCACCGGGCAGAACGTGCGCGAGCAGCGCGCGCTGCTGGGACCACGTGACATCATCATCGAGCCGCAACTGGAGGAATATTCACCGTCGAGCTTCCGCGACGTGAAGGCTATCGTGCAGCGCGGTCGGGAATCCGTCGCCGGCGTCGAACCCCAACTGCGGGCCTTGTCGGTGGGCGATGCCGAATATGCGAAATGGCGCATCGCGCTGGATCGCAAGCTGGGCGACCCCGCCCGTCCGTACGACCGCATCGAAGTCGCGGGAACCCGCTTCGTGCCGGAAGAGAACATCGCCGCGGCACTCGGCGGCAGGGATCAGCCTTCGAACCAGCAGGCGCTGCAGGGTCGGCTGGACCAGCTCTATGACACGGGCGATTTCGACCGGCTCAACTATTTCGTGCGCGATGAGGATGGTCAGCGCGTGGCGACCGTGACACCGGTCGAGCGCGCGGTGGGGCCGAACTACCTGCGCTTCGGCCTCGATATCCGCCTCGATACGCACCAGGCATCGGACATCGCCTTGCTCGGCAATCTGCAGATGACCTGGCTGAATCGCTGGGGCGCGCAATGGCGTACCAGCGCGCGGCTTGGGCTGGATTCTAATGTGTCGACCGAATTCCTCCAGCCCCTGGCGAAGTCACCGGTGTTTGTTGCCGCCAACGCTTCGGTCAGCAGCCGGACACTGGGCATCTACGATCAGGACGGCAGCCGCCTGTTCGACGTGGGTTTCTGGGAGCGCATGCTCGGCCTCGACCTTGGCTATTCGCTCGGCAGCCTGGGCGAAGTCCGCCTGGGGTATTTCTCGCAGCATCTGCGCTCGAAGATCACCACCGGCTTCATCCAGGTGCTGCTTGGCGAAGACTCGGTCAGCAGCACGCGCGCCAATGGTGTGCGCGCCAGCTTCGTCATGGATCAGATGGACAATCCGCGCTTTCCGCGCCGTGGCTATCTGGTGCGCCTGGATTACCTGAACGGCAGCGAGAAGTCATCCGACGGCTCGGAGGGCCGCTTCCAGCGTGCCGAGGGCGACTTCGACTGGGCGCATACCTACGGTGGGCTGACCACGATCCGCACGACGCTGCGGGGGCGCGCCTCGTCCAGTCGCCTGCCCGGCAGCGACGACTCCACCAACGCGGACAACCAGATCTATACGCTGGGCGGATTCCTGCAGTTGTCCGGCCTGCAGACGAACCAGCTCGCCGGCGGCAAGACAGCGCTGGCGCGCGTGATGGCCTATCGCCAGATCGCCCCTCTGCTGCCGACTTTCGGGTCGGGCACCTATGCCGGGTTCTCGCTCGAAGCCGGCCGGATGTGGAACATGATCAGCCTTACGGACAAGAATGAGACGGCGTGGATTCCGGCGGCGTCGGCCTATCTCGGCGTGGATACCTTGCTCGGGCCGCTGTATCTGGCGCTGGGCTGGGCCAACTATCACGGAGGCGCGGTGGGCGCCTACCTCTACCTGGGCTACACCAAGTAACTCAACGTAGGGCCTGACCCGCTCGGGGAAAGCGACGATTGACCATACGGCCCCGTATGTTACTGTCGCGCTTTCCGTCGCGCCGAGTCACACCATGTCGATTCCTGCCGCCTTCAAGGGCCAATTCCGGTTGCCCGCCATCGCCGCTCCCATGTTCTTGGTGTCCGGCCCCGAACTGGTCATCGCCACGTGCTGCAGCGGCATCTGCGGCACGCTGCCGACGCTCAATGCCCGGCCCGCTTCGCAGTTCGATGAATGGTTGGCGCGTATCGACACGGCCCTGTCGGCGCGGCGCGCGACACATCCGACGGTGCCGGTGGCTCCGTACGGGGTGAATCTGATCGTTCATGCGAGCAACGGCCGGCTGGCCGAAGATCTGGCGACCATCGTTCGCCATCGCGTACCGCTGGTGATTTCCAGCCTCGGCCATCCAGGTCCGGTAGTCGAAGCCGTGCATGGCTACGGCGGACTGGTATTTGCTGACGTCATCCATGCACACCATGCGCGCCGGGCCATCGAAGCCGGTGTCGACGGCATCATCGCCATCGCCTCCGGCGCAGGCGGCCATGCCGGCACGCAGAGCGCCTTTTCGCTGGTGCGCGAGATCCGCCAGTTCTGGGACGGTTGCCTCGTACTGGGTGGTGCCATCTCGGACGGCTTTGGCGTACGTGCGGCCGAAGTGCTCGGTGCCGACTTCGCCTATCTGGGCACGCGCTTCATCGCCACCCGCGAGTCGGCGGCACCCGATGAATACAAGCAGATGATCGCGACATCCCACGCGCGCGACATTGTCTACACCGCCGCCGTTTCCGGCACACCGGCCAACTTCCTGTGGCCGTCGCTGGAGCGCGCGGGGTATTCACGCGACGCACTGGCCGCGATGACGGGTAAGGCGCAGCTCCACGATCTGGACGAAGAGATCAAGGCTTGGCGCGATACGTGGAGCGCCGGCCACGGCGTGGCGACGATCGCCGATGTGCCGGGCGTGGATGAGTTGGCCAAGCGCCTGGCCGAGGAATACCGGCAGGCCTGCGCGCAGGCGCCGAGCGCGGCGATCGGCTAAGAATCAGGCGGCGCGCAGCGCGTCGGCCACCGCGGCGGCGCGCGCCTCCGCCACCGCCTGCGGAATCTTCGACTTGTCTTCGAGCACACGCGCAATAGCGCCGGCATCCACGCCGACATACGCGCGCATGCCGACACGCAGTCGCTCGATCTGCGGGTAGTCGCGCATGTCGTATCCCGGACGTCCGTAAAAGTCACACGCGCAGGCAGCCAGCATCTGCTCGAACCTTTCCGGCCGACGCAGAACATCACAACGGGCGAACAGCTTCGCCATCGTCGCCGGCCGCAGCTCCATCGCCTGGTGGACGATGCCGTGTTCGCGCGTGGTCATCACACCGACCTCGCGACATTCGGCCGGAACGCGCAGGCGTTCGCATACCGCTTCGGCCAGCGCAACGCCGCGCCCTTCGTGACCGTAGTGATGCGGCAGGATGTGTTCGGGCGTCTCACCCTTGCCAAGATCATGCACGAGGGCGGCAAAACGCACGGGCAACGATTCGCCACGGCGGGCGGCGGCGTCGAGCACCAGACCGAGGTGCGCACCGGTGTCGACCTCGGGGTGATACTTGGCCGGCTGCGGCACGCCGAACAGGGCGTCCACCTCGGGCAGCAATCGTGCGAGCGCCCCGCATTCGCGCAGGACCTCGATCATGCGCGACGGCCGCTCGCTCATCAGGCCACGCGAAATCTCCTGCCACACTCGCTCGGCGACCAAGTGGTCGACTTCGCCGGCATCGACCATCTGCCGCATCAACGCCATCGTTTCGGGCGCGACGACGAAATCCGAAAACCGCGCCGCAAAGCGCGCGAGGCGCAATATGCGCACCGGGTCTTCCGCAAACGCCGGACTGACGTGGCGAAAGACGCGCGCAGCGATGTCGCGCTGGCCGCCATACGGGTCGACCAGCGAGCCATGCTCGTCTTCGGCGATGGCGTTGATGGTGAGATCGCGACGGGCGAGGTCTTCTTCCAGCGTGACATCGGGGCTGGCATGGAAGGCAAAGCCCTTGTAGCCATGACCGGTCTTGCGCTCGGTGCGCGCCAGCGCATATTCCTCGTGCGTACGCGGATGCAGGAAAACCGGGAAATCCTTGCCCACGGCGCGGAACCCGCGCGACAGCATGTCATCGACGGTGGCGCCGACCACCACCCAATCGTGGTCGCTCACCGGCAGGCCGAGCAGGCGGTCGCGTACCGCGCCACCCACTACGTAGCAACGCAGGCCGTCGGTCATGGCCGCGCCCCGCTGGCCACAGGTGCGCGCACTGCGGCCGGTCTGGCCGGCGCGTTGTCCACGCGCACGTCCGGTTGGGTGAGCGCACCGGACAGGCGCAGCGGTACGGTCTTGCCGCGCAGGTCCTTGATCGCTGCGGGGCCGGCGCCACGCAACACCGTGGTCTGCAGCAGCATGTCGATGGTGTTCTTGCCCGGATCGGCCTCGCCATTGGCCACAAAGCGCAGCCAGTTGCTGCGCCCGGCCAGCGACTGCGTGAAGTAGGTGCCGTTGCGCAGGCCAAGATTGCCCGAAACGTCGGCAAGTTCGGTACGTTCACCTGGCTGCGCGCGATGCGTCGCATCGGCGTTGCGCGTCTGTTGCAGCGCAGTCGCCAGATCGATGCCCACCATGACCGGCTGGGCGAACTTGACGCGCATCATGCCGTTGGCATTGCTCATGAGCGATGCGAGCGATGCCCCGGTGGTATTGATCTGGGCGGTGCCGCTCAGGCGGCCCTGCAAGGGCAGCGATCTTCCAGAATCGCGCGAGGCGGCCTTCAGGTCGACGTTGTCGTAACGCTCGTCGAGCGAGAGCTTACGCGTGATGATGTCGTAGTCGGCGCTGCCGGCGACGGTGCCGCCGTACAGCGACACGCGGTGTCCGTTGCTGGCCAGCTTGCCCGCCGCGAAAGTGTAGGGCACGCGAAGCGAGTCGATACGCAATCCGCCCGCCACCACGTTGTCGAGGTTGAACGATCCCGACAGGATGCTGCCGCCCAGCCATGCGAATGGCATTTCCGGGTTGGCCGCAGCGGGCGCCATGAGGCGGTCGACGTCCAGGCGCTTGGTACTGATGTCCACGCTCGCGTTGAAGGGGTCGATTCCGTTGATCTGGGTATCGAACCGCACGTTGTCCTCGCCGGTGGTGGCCGTCACGCGCACCGTCGCGCTGTGTGCGTCGCGCACGTTGACGAGTGCGGTGCCGGCGATGGATGCGCGCGCGTTGTCGGCGGACAGACGCGGGTGGATCAGGCGCAGGTTGCCGGCAATGCGCTCCCATTCGAGCCGTCCGGCTTTCCAGTCCACGCGCAGCGGCGAGGTGGCGTCCCCTTCCGTGCCGGCGATGCCGCGACGCACCTGCCAGCGCACCTGCATGGTCTCGGCGGAAAAACCGCCCGTGGAAGGGGCAATGTTGCGCACTTCCGCCCCCAGGTTGATGTTCTCGTCCTGGCTGCGCGCGACGTAACTGGCATTGAAGCGCTCAGTGCGCGGGGCGCCGTCCGACCACGCCAGGCGCGGCGTCGTGGCGCCAAGCTGCACGGATTGCGGGCCATGCGTACCGCGCACGTCGAGCTTGGCCTGCACGGTCTGCCAGCTTTCGCCGGATTGCTCCCAGGTCACTGAGTCGGCGCGCGCGGTGGCTTCGGCGCCCGTCAGGTTACCGACGCGCCCGGTGAGGCGCGCCATCATGCCGTCGATGCGTCCGGCGGCGGCCGAATCGATGCGGTAGTTGCCGCTCAGGCGCAGGTCGCCGTCGATGGCGGGATCGCTGCCCTGGACATGTCCGCGCAGCTTGAGCGTGCCGGTGCCGCCGACGTGAAGGGCGCCGGTCTGCATGCGCAATTCCTTGAACTGAATGCGCCGATTGCTGCCAACATCGACCGCATCGCCGCCGATCTGGCGCAGGTCCATCGACGTGATGTCGGTGGCATCGGCCAGACTGACGGTGGCGGGCGTGCCGGTCACGAAATCGGCCCAGTTCCAGCGACCCTTGGCATCGCGCACGAAGTGGACGGTGATCGCGTTGGCCTGGACCGAGCGCACTACCATGCGCTTGGAAAGCAGCGGCCCAAGCGCCAGCGGCAGACGCAGTTGGCTCGCTTCAAGGAAGGTGGTGCTGCTGCGCGCTTCGCTGAGCGTGGCCTGGCGCACGCTCAGCGCCGGACGCGGCCATAGCGTCAGCGACACGCCGCCATCGAGGCGCAGGCTGCGCTGGTATCCGTCGGCGAAATAGCGCACCAGCTCGCTCTCGGTACGGCGAGCATCGAAGGTGACCCAGATGAACAGCGCGGCACCGAGAATCACGGCTGCCACGCCGCCGGCAGCAAAGCCGAGTACCTTCAGGACAGAGGTCAGACGCATTAGGAATCAACCATGGAGGGAAGTACGCCGCCAGGGCGAATCTGCCTATTTTCGCAGAGACGGGGTTCGAGCACACCTTTGCCCGCTTGTCGGTACCCGGTAAGTTGCTCAGAAAATTCCGATTCGGCCGATTCCTGTATGCAGGCATGCGTACTTCCTATTGCCGTAGGACTGCTTCATGCGCCACACTCGCCGCCACCCTTTTGCATCAGCGCTCCGCCAGCCACGCAAAGCGCCGGAGCCCATCCAGACAGGAGATCCGCATGAGCTTTTTCAGTGAATTCAAGGAATTCGCCCTCAAGGGAAACGTGGTCGACCTGGCCGTCGGCGTGATCATCGGAGGCGCTTTCGGGAAGATTGTCGATTCGATGGTCCGGGACATCATCATGCCGATCATCGGCGCGGTCATTGGCAAGATCGATTTTTCCAATCTGTTCATCGTCATGGGCCCAGTCCCCGAGGGCACGCCGCACACGCTGGACGCGCTGCAGAAGGCCGCCGTACCTGTTCTGGCCTATGGCAATTTCATCACCATAGCCATCAACTTCCTGATCCTGGCGCTCGTCATTTTCGTCATGATCAAGCAGATCAACCGCCTGCGTCGCGCCGAGGCAGCACCTGCGCCGGAGCCCGCGGCCACGCCCGAAGACATCGTCCTGCTGCGCGAAATCCGCGATTCGCTGCGTCGCCAATAGGCATTTTTGAACGCCAACGGAACGGCCCTGCGGGGCCGTTTTTTTGTGCTCTGCCCAGCATTATTTCTTGCAGTAGAAAATATTGGCGTATATATTTTCTACGGAATCACCGGAGACGCAATGTTTACGCCACAGATCCAAGCATCCCCCGACGCCGCGACCGTCCTTTCGAAAGCGACGGTGCGGGCGGCCGGTGCATTGGGCATCAGTCATGGCAGGCTGGCACAGATACTCGGCGTCAGCGCGGCGACCGTCTCTCGCATGGGCTCGGGACGATATCAACTGGCCGGGCATCGCAAGGAATGGGAACTCGCCCTGCTGGTGGTGCGGCTGTTCCGCTCGCTCGATTCCATCGTCGGCAACCAGGACGCCGCCAGACGATGGCTGCAGGGCGAGAATCTCGCGCTGGGAGCGAAACCCGAAGACCTCATCCTCAGCGCCGAAGGACTCGTCCGGGTCGTACAGTATCTGGACGCCTCGCGAGCCCGCATCTGATGGATATTCCTTCACCAGACATACTCGACGCGCACGCCCGCGACTGGCGCGCCACCCTCTGGCGGATGGTCGAAGCCCAGCACGTCACCAGCACCATGAAGCTGGTCGATAGCGGTGCCGAACACGATCTTCTCGAAATTCTGATCGAAGGCGGCAAGCCCCCCGTACCGCTGACGATGACGGGACTGGATTACCTGTTGGCCAGCCCGTTCCGCTATCCCCCGTTCCCGGCGGGTTCCCGCTTTCGTGGCCCGACCGATCCCGGCGTGTTCTATGGCGCCCAAGGGGTCCGCACCGCTGCGGCCGAGCTGGGTTACTGGCGCTGGCGTTTCCTACAGGACAGCCCGGCGCTCGAATCGATCGGGCCGGTCGCGCACACGGCGTTCGCCGTCAAGGCACAAGGGCGCGCGATCGATCTGCGGCAGCCTCCGTTGGTCGAACATTCCGCCCAATGGGCGGCACCGCGCGACTACGCCGCGACACAGGCGCTCGGGCGCGCCGCGCGCGACGCGGGCGTGGATGCAGTGATCTACACCTCTGTTCGCGACCCCAAGCCCGCGTGGTGCGCGGTCCTGATGGGGCCCCGGGCTTTTGCCCGCCCACGTCCGGAGCCGGGTACGCAATCGTGGTGGTTGACGGTGACGCCGCACGAAGCCATCTGGCTGCGCGCCAGCGAACGGATGATCTTCGAGACGGCGCGGTGGGAATGAGGGCAGCTCGCGCGTTCAGTGCATGGCCTGCGGGTCGGGGAAATCCGGCGCGAAGCGCTTGATCCACTCGTTCGCTGCTTCTTCGCTGTCGAGCACGCGGCCCTCCCGGCGCAGCACCTCATTGCGATATTGCTCGATATGGCAGATCTGTTCGACCATGCGCGCGGCGAAAGCGTCGTCCTGCGCAAGAAACTGAACGCCGATATCGAATTGCTCGCCACGGCGGATGCACCATGCCACCCGCCCGCGCATGCGGAAGGGCGGATCGGTGAACGAAATGCTCAGGCTCACTACACTGCCTACAGGCTGCGCACGTTCAGCGCGGCAGGCGATGCCTCCGAGACTGATGTCCTTGAGTCGCTGCTCGCCGGCCAGCTCGCCATCTTCCGAGCGCAACTCGATGGGCATGTCCGATGGATGGCGGATGTAGACCCTTCGCATCAAATGCGCCTCGCCCATACGGACGCCTCCCTTTGCAAGCCAGTTTTTCATTATTGGCGATGACTGCCAAAGGGCAAGATGGGTTTTGTGGCAGATCCGCTCGCGGTACGTAGTGGCGTCGCAGGGGCGGCACGTATGCGCGCCTGCACCGCAGGAGGTTCATCGAGGCACGCTTGCAAGCAACTCGAGCCGGCGCCCTACCTTGAGGCGGAAACGCCCCCGTCCGGTCTTTTCTATCGCGAGAAAATCGCAACGTTCATCGAGCCGGCGCGATAACAGGATGAGGCGCGCTTCAAGGTTGTCGTCGATGTCCGGCAAGCGCAGTGCGGCATCGAGCCGCAGTTCGCGATTGGAAAATTCGGTGCGCCCGTTTTCGGCATGCTGACCGAGCAGGCGCCACAGGATCGCGCCGGCCACGCCCTTGATGATGTAGTCGTTGTCGATGAAGACGCTGTCGTTTTCGGCAAAATGACGCACCGCCGCCACGCCCTGCGTTTGCAACGCAACCGGCTGCGTGCGCGGCGCGTCTTCGGCCACGGCGGTCTCGACGCATTGCAGGCCACGGATCGCCAGGCCCACCTGCCGTGCCAGCGTCACCAGAGCGTCTTCGTCGTCGTACGAGAAGCGTTGTTGCTCGGGACTTTCGACGTACAGCACGCCGACCAACGCATCGGCCGCGAGGATCGGCACCGCCATCTGGCTGTGCGCCTGGGCAAGACCGACGAAGGGAACTTCGGCGTCGGTGCTGAATCCCGCATCGATGGCCTGGTCCCGCACGGCACGCGCGTAGCTGTATTCGTTCGTCATGTGAGCAATGCGGATCGGTACGCGGTGCTGTGCCGCCACACCGATGACGCCTTCGCCCAGGCCGATCTCGAAGCCGACGCCGGATTCGGCATAGCCGTGCGTGGCGACGGTGTAGAGCCGCTGTTGGGCGGCATCGAACATCAGCAGCATGCTGTGGGCAATGCCGAATTGAGCATCGAGACTCTGCAGCGTCTGGTCCAGCAGGGAAGAGAGCTCGCCGATCGCGCACAGCGCTTCGCTCGCGGCTCGCAGCGCCGACAGCAGGTTGCGGCGTGGCGCGGGCGCGGGAAGACTCCCGCCCGGTACGCGCTCGATGGCGAGCACACGATAGACGTCCGAACCCAGCAGGCGGAATACTCCGGCCAGGCCCGAATGCGAAGCGATGCCGGCGAGCTTGGCCTTCATCCGCTCGAACAGCCAGCCCTCCGTCTGCGTGTGCAGGAACTGCAGGCTGAGCCGGTAGCTCGCCCCGGTGACACCGTCGGTGACATAAGCGGTGGCAAACGGATGCAGCAGGATGTTCTCGCGAGTCTTGCTGAAGAACTGGAAAGACAGCGCAACGTGCTGGTGGTCGACGTACTCGACCTGCGACACGTAGGTCACATTGGGCACGCCATCGGGCGAGCAGGTCGCAAGCGTGCTCGGGATGGCGCCCTCCAGACAATTGCGGATGGCATCGACGCTCGCCGCGCTCATGGCAGTCGATTGCCGGCACTGGGGCCGGGCGTCTGGATGAATCCCGCCGAAGGCGTGAAGCTGATGCTGCAAAGATCGGCCGGGTCCCACTGGAAGACTGCGCGCAGCAACGGCTCACCGTATTCGTGCAGAGAATGCAGGTCCGCCAGCAACGCTTCGACGTGCTGTCCCGCGCACACCTGATCGAACGGGCGCTGCGGCTCGACCACGGCGTCCTGCCCCTTGAGCTGGACCGTCTGGTTGGTGGAGGGTTTGCTGAATACCGCTGCCACGTGTCCGGAAGTCCGCACGTCCGCCAGGACCGCTGCGGCCTGCGCGTGCTGAACGACCAGCGTCACGCGACGCCGGTCGGCGGACACCCGGCAACCGAAGCACCGGGCCAGCGAAGTCTGCATGCCGCCGTCACGCGAGGCGACGGTGATCGACAGCCCGCTCTGAATGAACGCGGATAGGGCTTCGGACAAAGGTTCGGGCGGGGCGTCGGGCGACATGACGTAGCCATGGCGTACAAAACGTCATGGTAGCCAGCGCCCACGGCGCGCGCCACGTCCAGACGTGCGCGACGTCCGGCAGCGGGCGCGGATGAGGTTCGGCCCGAAGCGAACCATTATTCGCTCCAGGTGAACTTTTTCGACACTATCGGATGCCCGTCGTGAAAGCTGCGGGCAGATACGTCGATATCAGTAGTAGTGATAGACCAGCAGCGCAGCGGCGGCGATCGCGTACGGGGCGAGCGCCGAAAGGAAGGCGCATGCTGCGGAAAGGGCCTTGTCGGCCAATGGTTTATGCGTGGCGTCGTGCGCCACGTGCATGATGTGGTTCATGGTTCTCTCCTCGGTTCGGGCGAGACGGACGCGTGAAAGCGCGCCGGCGGACCCGGGATCGACAATGCGTTTTGAGTGTGGCGCGGCGTCAGTGCGCAGGTGGCTCGGGGTAACGCACATCGCCGTTGAGCGACGCGTCTGAGAGAGCCTGGGGCCACGCAAGGAGAGATGAAACCTGCAGGTGCCTTGCGTTTGCCCCGCGCGGAATGCGGATGGACATGGGGTCACCTAATTCGGATGTGGTTTGGCCCTGTCACTATAGGCCACGCAGTGCTCGGATGCGGCAAAATGATTGTTCATCGAAATCGAACAATGGGCCATGGATAACTACATCGAACTGCGAACTTTTCTCATGGTGGCTGAACTTGGCTCGTTCGCTGCCGCCGCCAAGCGGCTGGGGCTGGCGCGCTCGACGGTGACCACGCAGGTGCAGACGCTCGAACGATCGCTGGGCGTGTCCCTGCTGACCCGCACCACGCGGCACGTGTCGCTCACCGCCGAAGGCCAACGCCTGGCAGAACGCGGCGCAGTCCTGATGAGTGGGCTGCAGGAACTCGCTGCGGAAATCTCCCAACGAGCCGGGCGCGTGGCGGGCGAATTGCACGTGCAGATGACCGAATCGATTGCCAATACCCTGGTGCTGCCACGGCTGCCGGAATTCCTGCGCGCATATCCGGACCTTGCCCTGCGCGTATTGCTGTCCGAGCGGGCACCGGATCTCGCCGCGGAAGGCATTGACCTCGCCCTGCGCCTGTCGGCCGACAAGGACTCGGCATATCGATATCGTCGCTTCGGCAAGGTCAATTTCGTGATGGTGGCCAGCCCGGCCTATCTGGCCCGCTATGGCACGCCGCGCCATCCTGACGACCTGCGTCGCCATCGCACCATCGATTTCTTTGACGCGGACGCCGGACGCCCGATCGATTACGTACTGGCCAAGGGACGCGAACGCATTACGGTGCCCGCGGGCGGCATGCTGGAAGTCGACAATGCGCGGGCCGGTCTGACCTGTGCGCTGGCGGGATTGGGCATCTACGAAGACTTCAGTTTCCTGCTCCGGCCGCATCTGGCCGAAGGCAAGCTCGTACGGGTGCTGCCGGACTGGAAGCGCCCCGGGCCGGCGGTGGTGGCGCTGTATCCGTCCGGGCGCCAGCAATCGGCGCCCGTGCGGGCCTTCCTGCGTTTTCTCGACGGCGTCCTGAGCCCCGAACTCAAGGCGGACGCACAGCGCTAGCCCGGCATCGGCATGCGCCTGGCAGGGCGCGACGGGCGCCGCGACGGAAATGATCGCGGACGGCGGTCGAAGAGATTCCACCGCCGCGTGGGGCGATGCGAATCGTGCGTCGCGTTGACTTTCTTGAACCAGCGGGCGGCCAGCGCACTCATGCCCACCAGTACGAACGCGGCCAGGCCGACGATCCAGTAGTCGATATGGAAGCCATTGCGCAGGCCCCGGTTGAGTTGTTCGGCAAACACCGTGGCAGCGAGCGCGCCGGGCAGCATGCCGAGGAATGTCCCTGCCGCGAGGTGCCACAGGCGGATGCGCAACGCGCCTGCCGCGATTCCCAGCACCGGGAAAGGTGCAGCCGGAACCAGCCGCAGCATGGTCATTGCCAGTAGCCCGTGGCGACGCAGGATCGGCACCAACTGGTCCAGCCGCGCTCCGCCCAGACGCCGGACGGTACGCCTCGAGAGCAGGCGGCCGATCAGATAGTGCACCACCGACGACAACACCAGCCCGCTCATGGCGATGCCCAGGCCGCCCCAGGCGCCGAAAGCGATGACTGCGGCACTGGTGACCAGCGGACGGGGGAACATCACAAAACTCATCGGCGTATAGACCAGCACCAGCACTACCGGCGCCCACCAGTGGCGTGCAAAGGCTTTGGCCATGGCGGTGACGTTATCGACGCTCGCCAGGCTCGCCAGCGGCGTATAGCGCCATGCCAGCGCCAGCCCGGCGATGAGCACCAGTATCGCGACCAGGTTCGGCCATGCTGGCCGCGGCCGCTCATCGCGTGCGATTTCGCGTTGCGCGTCGGGAACGTCATCGGCCGCTTCGGCGAAGAGCTCAATGGCCACCGGTTGTTCGGGATCGGCAAAAGCCACCGAGCTGACCATGGCCTCGGGCCAGTGGTGTGTCTCTTCGAGGGTACGAAGCTGGTGGCCCGTGTGGCCGAGCGTTGCGACGGCAGCGGCCATGCTGCCGTGCTGTTCGATGGCCTCCGCGACGGTTTTTGCATCGACGCCCGTGTGTTCGGCCAGCAGTTCGTCGCGGAAGCGGCGGATGCGCGCTCGCACGGCCTGGTTCTCGCCGGCGTCGACGACGATGTCGCATTCGGTGTCGAGGCCCATGGAGCGATTGCTGATGTTCGATGACCCGATGCGAAGCCATTGGTCGTCGACTGCCATCATCTTGGAGTGCACATCGATACAGGTGCCGGCCGCCAGCCCGTCGCGGTGCGGGTAGCACGCATGGAAGCGCCCCCCGTGGTCGGCGGCACGAAGTTGCTGGAGAAGACGATTTCGCAGGACGTGCATGGTCATTTCTTCGAGCCAGCCGTGACTGAGCAAGCGCGTGACGAGGAAAACTTCCGGTCCGTCCGGCTCAGCCAGGCGGCGCGCCAGCGCCGCTCCGATGGTCGCCGAAGTGAAGTACTGGTTCTCGATGTAGATGTAGCGTTGCGCGCGCGCGATCATGTCGAGATAGAGCTGTTCGACGTCCCTGACGGCGGCGTGCGATGCGGTCGGCGGAAATGTGCAGGCGATGCCCAGTTCCACGTTGCGCATGTCGACGGGGATTCCCGCCGGCCACGGCAGGTTCAGTACGGCACGGGCAGGCAGACGCTCGCCAGTCGCAAGCTCCCAGCGCGTGCGCGCGATTTCGCCGACGACCTGCGCAGCTTCGCCGTCGAACATCATCATGATGTCGTGGAACGGCGGGTACGACGTACCCTGCACCTGGCGACGCGGATCGTCCGGCGCATGCTCGCGGCTGTCCCAGCGGCGGTTGCACAGATCGAAGCCGCCCACGAAGGCGATGCGATCGTCGATCACGACGATCTTCTGGTGGTGCGACCCGCCGACGGGCTGTGTGTTGTCGTATTCAAAAACAACTCGGCGATGCGGCTTCCACGTGGAAAGACCATAGGCCGGCGACAGCTCACGATCGAGCCCGAACACCATGGGGTAATCCCAGTTGAGGATGCGAATGTGCAGGCGCCTGCGCGTGCGCGCCAGCTCGTTGAGAAAATTGCCGAGCAGGCCGGTCGGTTGCCCGGCTGCATCGAAACCGGTTGCCGCGCGGCTGTCGAAGTCCCAGCCGACGATGACGATGGACCGCTGCGCCTGCCGGCAGGCCTGCACCACGGCATTGAAATACGCTTCACCATCCACCAGCAGGGCAACATGGTCCGCACGGGCTACCGCGCGACAGTTGCTGCCGATGTCGAACAGGCGCTCACGCCCCGTCTGCGTGGCTTGCATGGCTTCCTCCTGGAGTGCGCTTCGACGCGCGCTTTTGTATCCATGGAATGGGCCAGCAAGCGTCGTTCCCGACATGCAGGTCGAATGTCCAAGCGGTTGCATGACAGGCACGGGGCTGAGAGGATGATGGTGTTCCTCGGACCTTTGCCGGGTCGCGCAGCAGCGCGACCATTGCGCAATTCGTCCATCCCGCGGTATCCCGTTGAATCCGGCGCCAGTGGCGCCTTCATCACGAAAGGATGTACCGATGAGCACCGTCCGTTCCGTTGCAGTCCTCGTAGGCAGCCTGCGCAAGGAGTCGTTCAGCCGCAAGGTGGCGCTGGCGCTGGCTGGACTCGTACCGCCTTCGCTCAAGCTTGAAATCGTCGAGATCGGCAACCTGCCACTGTATGACCCGGATCTGGACGAGGGCACGCCCCCTGCGCAGTGGAGCGCGTTCCGCCAGAAGGTGAAGGCGGCCGAAGCGGTGCTGTTCGTCACGCCGGAATACAACCGCTCGGTGCCGGGCGTACTGAAGAACGCCATCGACGTGGGCTCGCGCCCGTATGGTTCGAGCGTATGGGACCGCAAGCCAGGCGCCGTCATCAGCGTGTCGCCAGGCGCATTGGCCGCCTTTGGCGCCAATCATCATCTGCGCCAGTCACTGGTGTTCCTCAATGTGCCAGCGATGCAGCAGCCGGAGGCCTACATCGGCAACGCGGCCAACCTTTTCGATGCGGAAGGCAAGCTGACCAACGACAGCACGCGCGAATTCCTGCGCAAATTCGGTGATGCGTTTGCAGCGTGGGTCGAACGCAACTGCGTCTGAGCCAGAATGGCCGGGGTGGGCATGCCCGCCGCCCCGGCGCGCGCTCAGTAGGCTGGCCGGTCGTAGGGGAAATACGCGTCCCAGAGGCTGATGTGTCCCTCGCGGGTCATGGTCAGCACATCGTGGTACGGCGAGGTCTGAAAGAACACGACGCGACGGCGGCCCACCGGCATCCACGCGTAGTTTACAAAGCTGATCGCCCCCAGGGACCGATTGTAGGTATCCAGCACACTGGTCGCCTTGCCGGATGATTCGCGTATGTGGTTGCGACTGTGGACCACGAACAGCAACTGATCGGCCAACGAGAACTGGAACGCCCCCACCGTCCAGGTCGAGCCGGTCGTCAGATCGGTTTCCACGAGATTCACGAAACCTCCGCGACACACACCGTAATAGTCGACGTCGCGGTGCGTGCTGCGAAGCGTGTAGTTGCAGCCCATGCTGTTCACGAGCAAGGCCAGTCCGGCGATACCTACCAGAACGGGGAAGATCAGCAGCAAGAACAGGCGTTTTCTGGTCATGGCCTGGTTCTCATAGCCCACGGGCCGGCTCGGACACCGGTCGGTCCCGCGCCGGAACGCCACGCTGAATCTCCAGCCACGCGTCGCCCGATACCGCGATCAAGCGCTGCCCCGCGTTGGTCGGCAGTTCGAGGGCGGCGGCGTCATGCTGGTCATCGTCAACGATGCAGACGGTCCCACGCGGTTCCTCCGCGCAGTCGACGGGTACCCATTCGTGTACCGTCACCAGGACGAAGATCACGACCACGACAAGACAGGCAATATTGAGACGCACCAGGCGCTGCTGTGTTGTCAGCCTGGGTCGGGCGATCACATAGGTCGGGGGGACCGGCACACCTGGCGGCAACGCTGCCGCAGGAATGTCTGCCGTTGTCTCCTCCGGCGCGGCAACGTGGTCTTGCCCATTCTCGGACGGCGTTACCGGCTCATCGGCCAACCTTTCGAGTTGCAGCCCGGACGCCAGCTTCAGCAGGTAACCCTCGCGCGGAAGGGTGCGGATTTCCACTTCGGGCGGCGGCCCCTGCAGATGGCGTCGCAGATTGGCAATGGCGACGGGCAGCGAATTGGGGCTGACCGGCCGACCGCTCCAGCCAATCGCGAGCAGGTCTTCCTTGCTCTGCACGACCCCTTCATTGGCGAGCAGTTGTTCAAGAATGGCCACTTCGGCGCCCGACAGACGAACGCGGACGTCCTCGCCAGCCAGCTTGCGAGTGAGCTGGCGAATCTCTGCCTCCAGCACGAATGACCCGAATATCAAGCGGCTCAAGACGCATGCTCTCTGTAGAAGATTTGCGCGGATCATCCGCCGAACCCGCGCTAAACGCCACGCCGGTCTGCGGCAACCCGCGATAAAAAGTCATGTAAGTAATTGATTAATAAGTTTTTATAATTTTTTATGTCTTTGCGCTCCCATCGGTCGACGGCACAGTGTCGCCATGCCGCCGGACAGCGCGCCTCCGATCGCATTGTCCGGCCAGCCGAATCACTCGCCATAGGAGAACTGAACATGTTGATCGTTAACCCCGAACGTGATCTCCGGATCGATCTGGATACTGGCGTCGCGCGCTACGGCTCGGACGAGGGCAAAAACCGCTCGTATATCCGGCTCGGCCGCCGCGAACGCGTGCTGCTCGCGTACCTGGCGCGCCACTGCAACGAACTGGTTTCGCGCCAGCAACTGCAGAGCGAGGTCTTTGCAGACCGCAAGAACGGCACTGCGTCGCTGACTTCAGCCATTTCGCAGATCCGCCAATTGCTGACCAACGTGGACCCGGCCTGCAAATGCCTGCTGACCATCTACGGCCAAGGCTATCTGTTCGACCCGGCCTTGTCGGAGCTGGAAGTCGTCGACGACGAAATCCGCGTTCCTCACCCGAGCATCCTTCAGCAGATGGTTGCCGCCCGGCCGTCCTGAGCCGGAAAACTGCCCGGAGCCGGGTGCGCGCACGGCTCACCCGCCTGTAGAACATTCGTTCGTACCACGGCGGCCAAGTGAGGCCGCCACGCCTTGAAAGACGTCCAATGAAGACGATGAAGAACCGCCTTGCCATCGTTGCCTTCGGAATTGCGATCAGTATGTCGGTCGCGGCCAGAGCCGAAGCGCCGATGGCTGCCGCACAAACCGTCCATTTCGCTCTCGGAACCCGTTCGGTGCATTACGACAGCACTGTGGAGCGGACACCGCGCGATTACGTGCTGCATGCCTCGCGCGGCCAGACATTGAGGATCGGTCTGGACGGCCAGTCCTCGACGCATTTCGACATTCTCACGCCGCAAAACCCGACGGCGCTGTATAACGGCGCGCACCACGGCCATCACGCGGTGCTGGCGGTGCCGACAGAGGGTCAGTACATCGTGCGCGTCTATCAAGATGTCGAGCTGACCGCCGCGACGCCTTTCCAGCTTGGCATTACCATCAGCGGAAGCCCGGCACACCGAACCGCACCGCCTTCGATGGTGATGAAACGCGCGCTGCGTTCCGCGGCCGCGTTGCTCTGATCAAGCGCAGGGAGAGATGAACATGCTGAACAGTCGAATCATCAGTGTCGCGGCCTCTTTCGGGATGGCGCTCGTCGGCTCGCCTGCGATGGCGGAGCGTTTGCCCCGCCAGGTGCCCGTGACGCTATCCAGAGGTGTGAGCAGCAGTCAGATCCGGGGAGAAATCGCCGGCTACGAGGCGGTCGACTATCGGGTGACCGCGCACGCGGGCCAGACCATGACCGTCACCTTCAAGCCGACCAGCCGGTTCGCGTTTTTCAACGTGTTGCCGCCAGATTCGGATGTCGCGCTGTTCGTTGGCGCCACGGAAGGCAGCCGCTACCAGAGTGTTCTGCCCCATGACGGTGAATACGTGTTGCGCGTATACCTGACGCGGAATGCGGCGCGCCGCCACGAAATGGCACGCTACGCGATGGCGGTTTCCGTCGTCGATCCGACGCCCGAACATCGGAACTGATCGCTTCAGGCGCTGGCTTCGTCGAGCCGGACGATGATTGTCCTGCGCTGTTGGATGGCGCTGCTTCAGTCGCCTACTACGCTAGGGCGCATTCGTCGGCGTGGTCCTGTCGATGGGCGACCGCCACACCGACGAGTTCGCGCACCCGGTCACCGCTCACCGTTTCGAGAAGAAGCAATTCGGCCGTCAGCTTCTGGAGCGCGTCGCGGTGCGCCTCCAGGACTTCGCGGCTGATGACGTTCTGTCCTTGCAGCACCTCGTCCGCGGCCTCGATCAGCGATTGCGTATGGAACGCCATCATGGCGTCCGGCAGGCTCGCCACGCTGAACAACCTGCCAGCCTGGCCGAAGCCATAGCGGCCCACCATGTCCATGGCCAGCCGCGATGCTTCCTGCAGGTCTTGTGCCGCGCCGCTGGAGGCTTCGTCGAACATGGCCAGTTCGGCATTGCGGCCGCCGAGCAGCATCTGGATACGCTTTTCGATGTCGCTCTTCATGTAGAGCGACTTGTCTTCGTCAGGCGTCACCAGCGTCACCCCGAGAGCGCCGCCGCGCGGCAGGATGGTCACCTTTTCGACATGACCGCTGCCTTGCACCACGGCCACGATGGCATGGCCCGCCTCGTGCGCGGCGATGCGGTGACGCTCGTTCTGCGACATCATCGACTTTGAACCGTTGATCTCGCCAATGCGGGCGACTTCGATGGCTTCGAGCATGTCGGCCATGGTCACTTCGCGGCGACCGTCGCGCACCATGAGCAACGCGCTTTGATTCACCAGCGTGGTGATGGTAGCCGGCGACAGGCCGGTGGTCAGGCGGGAGAGCTGAGCGAAGTCGACGTCGGGCGCCAGCGTCAGCTTGCTGCTGCTCGTGCGAAAAAGGGCTTCCCGCTCGCGCACGTCCGGCAGCTTGATCGTCACGCGTCGGTCGATCCGCCCTTCGCGCAAGAGCGCCGGCTCGATGTTGTCGGGTAGGTTGGTCGCGCCGATCACGACCACGCCGGCGTTGTCGGCAAAGCCATCCATCTCGACCAGCAACTGGTTGATGATGCGATTGCATTCGGCCGAGGCCGCGTCGGATTGCTCGCTGCGTTTGGCCACGCCGTCGAGCTCATCGATGAACAGAATGCACGGCGCGTTCTTGCGGGCCTGCTTGAATACGTTGCGCACGCGCGCCATGCCCATGCCGAACCACTTGGACGTGAAATCGCTGCCCGAAACGCTGATGAAGCTCACGCCGCATTCGCCCGCCACCGCCTTGGCAAGCATCGTCTTGCCCACGCCGGGGCCCCCCAGCATCAGCACGCCCTTGGGCGCGCGTATCCCCTGCCCGGCGTATCCGGCCGGGTCCTTCAGGTACGCCATGATGTCGCCGAGCGCTGCCTTCGCTTCGGTCGCGCCGATGACGTCGGCGAACTTGATGTCCGGCACGTCGCGCAGCGTCTTGCCCAGGCTGCGGTCGTCGTTGCGGGTCATGTAGATCAGCAGGCCGATCAGGATGAAGGTCGGCCAGATCTTTTCGATCACCCCGGCCAGCGAGTCCATCGCCCCTTCGGTGCCGGTCTTCAGCAGCGAGGCCTTTTTGAGGACGACGATCTGGTAGTCCTTGTCCGCCAGATCGTTGGTCAGGGCGCTGGCGAAATAGCCGTTCATGTCACTCACGAAGTACTTCTCGCCCGCACGCGTCGAAACGATCACACCATCCGGCGCCAGGCCGGCCGCGACGACATTGTTGTTGCGCAGGTCTTCGGCGAGCCGTCCACCGTCTTTTTCCGTCTTGAGCCAGTCGCCGGGGGAGCGCTGCATCTGTTGGGCAACCTCGCCCAGAGACGTGGGCGCGGGCTCTTGTCCGCGCACGTAGGCGAACACGCCGAGGCTGATGGCGACGACGGCAAGCACGGCCCATGGGCCGTACTTCTTGAAGAGGGGGTGTTTCCAGATTTTCATTTGGCGGGGCTGAAACGGAAGGGGCCGGACGAGTGTACGGCCGGCCATCCCCGCGCGGATCATGGCAATCGTGAAAGTGCATTACCGACGCGTGGAAGAGGCGTTGCGGCGACGGCGTGTTGCAGGGTTTTGCAGTCGTTGCGCGCGCTAGGACCTGCGTCGAATCCATTCGGTGCTCCGGATCATTCTCCGGTGTTCCATGGCGTGAGGGCGTCCGCCTACGGGCACTGGCAGGCCGGTCTGTCGATAAAGCTACGGATGGCCGCGATGGTGGGGGCTGGCTGCTCTTCCATGAGCCAGTGACCGGAATCGGCGATCACCACCTGGCGCACGTCGTCGGCCGCGAAACGCATGACGTGGGCCATGGTCGCTCCGAGTGAATGGTCGCCGCCGATGGCGAGAACCGGCATCTGCAGACGACCGCGCGCGACCGACTGCCGGTTGTCCGCCGCATCCTGATCAAATGCGGCGAATTGCATGAACCCCGCGTGCATTCGGCCCGGCCGGGCATAGAGCGCCGCGTAGTGGCGGCGCGATGCTTCGGGGAAATGCGCCGGATTGGCAGAAAAGTCGTTCCAGAACCGGTCGAGGTAAATCCGCTCGCGTCCTGCGACCAGCCGTTCCATGTCCGGGCCCCCGAAACGGAAATGCCATAGCAGGGGGCTCTTGAGGATGTCGTCCCACGGGCCGACGCCGGGAACGGGCGCATCCATCATGACAAGGCGGACAGTCCGGTCAGGGTACGCTTCTGCAAATGCAAAAGCGACCATGTTGCCAATGTCGTGACCGACCACCACGGCTTGCTGCACCTTGAGCGCATCCATGACGCCCGCCACATCTTCCGCTTCGTTCTTCTTGGTGAAGCCGTCCGTCGCCACCGCCGACAGGCCCATGCCGCGCAGATCCGGCGCGATCACCGTATGGTCACGCATCAGCTCCGCCGCCAATGGCGCCCACATGTCGCCGGTGTCTCCGTAGCCGTGCAGCAGCACGATCGCCGGACCGGTACCACCCACGCGGACGTGTACGGTGGTGCCGTTGGCGGCAATCTCGCGCGTCGTGAATCCCTCCGGGAAGGTCGTCGGGTCCGCGGCAGCGGCCTCATTGAACACCAGCGCGGCAGCAAGAATCACCAATGCCCTTTTCATGGCAGTCCTCCTTCATTTGAGTCGCTTCGGGTTTGCTGGGCAGCCGGAATATGGCTCTTACTCGGCCGTCGGGAATGTGCCGTATGGGCGCCGTGGAACACCTCGGCGGCGACGCCTGCTAATGCGCATTGGCAACGGATCCAGCCGATCCGCATAAGTCGCTGTTGCGGACAGCCAATACTGCTTCAAGGTAGGAGAAAGTGCGGGAGGTGCACCTGCCCTTAGGTCTGGCACAAGTACCGGCAGGCGTTTTTCCGCACTCGGGCTATGCAGACAGGGATTCGGTTCGCTGCCGGGGACGCGAATGACGTCCCGAGTCGATGCCGCCGCGGAGCTTCAATCGGTCCGCCCGGTACAGCGCGTGCCGTCCGTCTAAAAAGGCACGCGTCTTTCGCGCATGAGAATGTCGCCCTTCACCTTGCAGGGGAAGAGCGATCGGATGGTATGTCAGAGATATAAGAGAATCTCTGGGCCGAAATCCCGAAATCGCTGACGCTCGCGGGAGTTTTTTTTCGTGCTGTCCGCCGTCAACCTTATGCCGGAATTCATTTCACTCTGAAATCGGGCTGACTATATTGGTAGGAGTGTCGCAGCCGTCCGGGTGGGAGCAAAAGTGATTTTCCCCGTTCGCAGGAGGGCCTATAGCGAATGCCGGCCTGCGTCGGTATCGCGGCGATTGTTGATGAGGCGCTCGGCCTGCAATCAACGTAAAACCGCCGAGGCCTCCTTTAGCGTCCGGTTATCTTTCGGCCGCAATGCCGATTCCGCAGTTGTCGCTCCAATCCCAAAAGTGGACGGTGCGTTTGTGGTGGGAAACACCGGCGTGGCCTTCTGCTGCGGTTTCAACAATGGCCTCGGGCCAGCCCATGACATTCGGGTGCAAATATTTATTGCGTCGGCGCTGGTATGAAAGGTCGTTTCACAGTCTGTTTTTTTGCTTCTCAGTTCCGTCAGTCCTGATAAGCGGCTGCATTGCCGCAGGAGAATCAAATGGAAATGAATCGGAGACAGTTTTTCCAGGTGACGGGGACCGGCCTGGCCGCCTCGACCCTTGCGGCACTGGGCTTCTCACCCATGCCGGCATTGGCCGAAGCACGCGCCTTCAAGCTGGCGCGCGCCAGCGAAACGCGCAACACCTGCCCGTACTGCTCGGTCGGCTGCGGCATCATCATGTACAGCATTGGCGACAGGGCCAAGAACGTCAAATCGGACATTTTCCATATCGAGGGCGACCCCGATCATCCGGTCAATCGCGGCACGTTATGCCCGAAGGGTGCCGGCTTGATGGATTTCATCCATAGCCCGAGCCGCCTGAAATATCCGCAGGTGCGCGAGGCCGGCAGCAAGGAGTGGAAGCGTATCGGTTGGGACGAAGCGCTGGACCGCATTGCCAAGCTGATGAAGGCCGACCGCGACGCGAATTTCATCGCCAGGAACGATGACGGCAAGCTGGTGAACCGCTGGATCAGCACCGGCATGCTTTGCGCGTCGGCCTCGAGCAACGAAACGGGCTACATCACGCACAAAGCGATGCGCTCGATGGGGATGCTCGTCTTCGACAATCAAGCGCGTGTCTGACACGGCCCGACGGTGGCAGGTCTTGCCCCGACGTTTGGCCGCGGTGCGATGACGAACCATTGGGTCGACATCAAGAACGCGAATCTTGTCCTGATCATGGGCGGCAATGCCGCCGAGGCACACCCGTGCGGCTTCAAATGGGTCATTGAAGCCAAGCACAACAACAAGGCGAAGCTGATCGTCGTCGATCCGCGCTTCACGCGGTCGGCCGCGATGAGCGATTACTACGCCCATATCCGTCCGGGCACCGACATCGCATTCCTGGGCGGCATCGTCAATTACCTGCTGACGCACAACAAGATCCAGACGGAGTACGTCAGGAACTACACCAACGCGACGTTCATCGTCGGCGAGGGGTTCAGTTTCGAGGATGGCATTTTCTCTGGCTACGACGAAGCCAAGCGCAAGTACGACAACAAGAGCTGGAGCTACGAGATCGACGACGAGGGCTTCGCCAGGGTCGACATGAGCATGGAGCACGAGCGCTGCGTGCTGCAGTTGATGAAGAAGCACTACTCGCGCTACACGCCGGAGATGGTGAGCAAGATCACCGGCACGCCGGAGAAGCAGTTCCTGAAGGTCTGCGAGATGGTCGCCGACACGGCCGTGCCCGACAAGGCGATGACGATCATGTATGCGCTCGGCTGGACGCAGCACAGCATCGGCTCGCAGATGATCCGCTGCGGCGCGATCGTGCAACTCCTGCTGGGCAACATCGGTATTGCCGGTGGCGGCATGAACGCCTTGCGCGGTCACAGCAACATCCAGGGCCTGACCGACCTCGGCCTGCTGTCGACTTCGTTGCCCGGCTATCTGACGCTGCCGACCGATGCCGAGCAGGACATCGACACCTTCTACAAGCCGCGTGCATTGAAGGCCCTGCGTCCGAACCAGATGAGCTACTGGCAGAACTATCCGAAGTTCTTCGTCAGCCTGCAAAAGACGTGGTGGGGCAATGCGGCGACCAAGGAGAACAACTGGGCTTACGACTACCTGCCCAAGGCCGACAAGGTCTACGACGTGCTGCAGGCCTTCGAGCTGATGAACCAGGGCAAGCTGAACGGGTACATCTGCCAGGGCTTCAACCCGGTCGGGTCTTTCCCGAACAAGAAGAAGGTCGTCGCCGGCCTGTCGAAGCTGAAGTTCCTCGTCGTCATCGATCCGCTCAATACGGAGACGGCCGAGTTCTGGAAGAACCACGGCGAGTTCCACGACGTCAATAGCGAAGAGATCCAGACCACGGTGTTCAGCCTGCCGTCGACCTGCTTCGCGGAAGAAGACGGCGCGCTCACCAATTCCGGGCGCTGGTTGCAGTGGCACTGGAAAGGCGCCGAGCCGCCGGGCGAAGCCAAGGGCGATCCGGAAATCATCGCCCAGCTCTTCCTGCGCATCCGGTCTGCTTACGCCAAGGATGGCGGGGCCTTCCCTGATCCGATCGTCAATCTGACATGGCCGTACAAGACGCCGGGCAATCCATCCACCGAAGAGTTGGCGATGGAGTACAACGGCAAGGCGTTGGCGGACCTGACCGATCCGAAGGACCCGACCAAGGTGCTGGCAAAGGCGGGCGAACAGTTGTCCGGTTTCGGCCTGCTGCGCGACGACGGCACGACGACGAGCGGTTGCTGGATTTATTCCGGCGCCTGGACGCAGGCCGGCAACCAGATGGCGCGCCGCGACAACAGCGATCCGTGGGGCATCGGGCAGACGCTCAACTGGTCGTGGGCGTGGCCGGCCAATCGCCGCATCCTGTACAACGCCGCATCGAGCCGTCCCGACGGCCTGCCGTGGGATGCCACGCGCAAGCTGGTCTTCTGGAACGGGACTTCGTGGGGCGGATCGGACGTGCCGGACATCAATCCGGCAGCCAATCCGGCCGATGCCGACCGCGTCCAGCCGTTCATCATGACGGCCGAAGGCGTGGCGCGCCTGTTTGCGCCAAGCGGCATGGCCGACGGTCCGCTGCCGGAGCACTACGAACCCTTCGAATCGCCGCTCGATGCCAATCCCATGCACCCGCAGAACGCAAAGGCGCGCGCCAACCCCGCCGCCCGCGTATTCAAGGGCGACCTGGAGGCGTTCGGCACGGCGAAGGACTTCCCGTACGCCGCCACCAGCTATCGACTGACGGAGCATTTCCACTACTGGACCAAGAACGTGAAGACGTCGGCCATCATCCAGCCGCAGCAGTTCGTCGAGATCGGCGAGGCGCTGGCCAAATCCAAGGGCATCGCCAACGGCGACTGGGTAAAGGTGTCATCCAACCGTGCCTCGATCAAATGCGTCGCGCTCGTCACCAAGCGTATCCAGACCTTCGATTGCGGCGGCCAGAAGGTGGAAATGGTCGGTCTGCCGAACCACTGGGGCTTCGTCGGCCTGGCAAAGCCGGGCTACCTCGTCAATAACCTGACTCCATTCGTGGGGGACGCCAACTCGCAGACACCGGAGTTCAAGGCATTCCTCGTCAATATTGAGAAGGCTTGAGGAGGCGGACCATGTCATCACTGCAATCGCTGGACATCGCTGCCAGATCGGCCACGACCACCGCTACGCCACATGCGCGCAGCACGATGGAGGTCGCCAAGCTGATCGACGTCTCGAGCTGCATCGGCTGCAAGGCTTGCCAGGTCGCATGCATGGAATGGAACGACCTGCGCGACGAGATCGGCCATAACGTGGGCGTCTATGACAACCCGGCCGACCTGTCGGCCCAGTCGTGGACGGTGATGCGTTTCTCCGAGGTCGAGATGCCGACCAAGGACGAAGGCTCGCGCCTCGAATGGCTGATCCGCAAGGACGGTTGCATGCACTGCGCGGACCCGGGCTGTCTCAAGGCCTGTCCGGCACCGGGCGCCATCGTCAAGTACGACAACGGCATTGTGGATTTCATCCAGGAACACTGCATCGGCTGCGGCAACTGTCTGATCGGTTGTCCATTCAACATCCCGCGCTTTTCCAAGAAGGATGACAAGGCCTACAAGTGCACGCTGTGCTCGGATCGCGTCTCCGTCGGCCTGGAGCCGGCCTGCGTGAAAACCTGTCCGACCGGCGCGATCCGGTTCGGCACCAAGGAGGACATGCACGAGTTCGCCGCCGAACGCATCACCGATCTGAAGGAGCGCGGCTTCGAGAATGCCGGCGTGTACGACCCGGAAGGCGTTGGCGGCACGCACGTCATGTATGTGCTGCAGCACGCCGACAAACCCGAGCTTTATCACGGCCTGCCGGCCAATCCGACCATCAGTCCGATGGTGTCGGTATGGAAGGGCGTGACCAAGCCTTTGGCCGTTGCAGCCATGATCGGTGCGGCCGTGCTGGGCTTCCTCCACTACGTCAAAGTGGGTCCGCTGAATTCCGACGAAGAGAAGGATAAGGAGGAGGTGTGACGTGAGTATCGAACGCTATCGGGACCGCACCCGCATCAATCACTGGATCGTCGTGCTCCTGTTCTTGAGCGCAGGGCTGACCGGCTTTTCTCTTTTCCATCCGGCGCTCTTCTTCTTGTCCAGCCTGTTCGGCGGGGGGACGTGGAGCCGTATTCTTCACCCGTTCTTCGGACTGGTGACGGTGATCGGCTTTTTCTTCCTGTTCATGCAGGTCTGGCGCGACAACGTCTGGAACAAAGGCGACTCCGAATGGATGCGCAAATCGCCACTGCTGCTGCGAGGCGACGAAGATGCCATGCCACCGGTCGGCAAATACAACGGCGCTCAGAAGGCAATCTTCTGGCTGTTCGCCACGTGCCTCGTGCTGCTGCTGGTCACCGGCTTCACCTTTTGGCGTCCATGGTTCGCGGACGCCTTTCCGATCCCGGTGCGCCGCCTTGCCGTGCTGATCCATTCGGCATCGGCCTTCATCCTCATCCTTGGCTTGATCATCCATGTCTATGCGGCCATCTGGGTAAAAGGCTCGGTACAGGCAATGACGCAAGGTAGAGTCAGCGAAAGCTGGGCGCGTCGCCATCATGCTTTGTGGGCCAAGGAAGTCAGCGGCGAAAAGTAATCAGGGGGAGTGTTCTTGCGTCAGAGGCGGGGCGGATACCGGAGGCTCGCGGACGGTTGTCCACCGGACCGCGGGGCCGCCCCTTGTAGTCGATAGCGTTCTTCAACCATAGCGAATGACGACCAAGCAGACGATACCGATCCTCAGTCCCGAAGAAATTGCCGTCCGCGCCGGACAGCAGGTGCCCTACCAGCATCTGCCGGATCGGCTCGACCTGTTCTTCGATCGCGAAACCCGGCTCAGGCAACGTGCCGCAGGACACCCGATGCGCGACTTCCTGCTCTTCGCGGCGGAACTCACGCATGTTCAGCACGACATCCTTCAACGCTATCCCGAGGTTGCGTTGCCCGATATGGATGCGTTGCAAGCCGCCGCACGCGTCGCGCGACCACCGTTGCCCGCCGAGCACTGGCCACGCGATCCGCAGTGGCGCACGCAGTTCCGTCGCCTGGTAGAGCAACTGCTGCCGCGCCTGGACGGCAACCCGGCACAAGCCTCCGTGCGCAAGTTGCAAGACATTGGCGACGAGGCGCTGGAGAAACAGGCCGACCTTCTGCTGCATCAGGTCATGTTTGGACTCGATATGGCTGCCGCGCCAGTCATCGCAGCAGCCTTGCAGGTGTACTGGACGCACATGGTGCTGACAGTCCAGCAGCGCTACGGCAATGGTGCTTTCTCGCCCTTCGGCCGCACGACGGTGGCGACCCTGTGCCCATGCTGCGGCAGCAGGCCGACCGCTTCCATCACCCGCATCGACGCCACCAGCGGTCAGTACCGTTACCTGCATTGCTCGCTGTGCGCCACGCAATGGCACATGGTGCGCATCAAGTGCAGCCATTGTGAAAGCACCAAGGGCATCCATTACCAGGCGTTGCAGGCTGCAGACGATGAGTCCACCGAACCGCTGAGGGCTGCCGTCGAGGCGGAGACGTGCGACGAGTGTCGTCACTACCTGAAGATCGTACGCATGGAACGCAATCACGAAGTCGAGCCGGTTGCCGACGATCTGGCATCGATCACGCTCGATTTGCTGATTTCGGAAGCCGGCTATCAGCGGTATGGCGTCAACCTGTTGCTGCTCTTCGGCGAGCACGAATCGCCGCCGTCACACACTCCACCCGACAGCGGAGGGCACTGATGTCGCTGCCTGAAAAGTCCGTGGTTCACGGCTCGAAGGCAAGGCTCCAGGATCTGCCTTCGATCGACAAACTCCTTCGACTGCCCGCGGTACAAACCGCCGTGCATGCGCACGGACACACCCTCGTCACCACGCAGGCGCGTGCGATGCTCGATAGCCTGCGTACGCAGGCCATGAATGGCGAGTTGGACATCGACGCCGTGCAAGAAGAAGCGCTGAGCAGCAGTCTTGCCGAGCGCATTGAGCGCATGCTGTCGCCACGCATGCGCCGGGTCGTCAATCTCACCGGCACCGTCATCCACACCAATCTCGGCAGGGCGGTGCTGCCCGAAGCCGCCGTCCGCCATCTGGTGGCGATGATGGAAGGGCCGAACAATCTCGAATACGACTTGGATACGGGCAGCCGTGGCGACCGGGACAGCATCGTCGAAGGACTGCTGTGCG
Organism: Uliginosibacterium sp. sgz301328; assembly: GCF_041807905.1. Taxonomy (NCBI): domain Bacteria; kingdom Pseudomonadati; phylum Pseudomonadota; class Betaproteobacteria; order Rhodocyclales; family Zoogloeaceae; genus Uliginosibacterium; species Uliginosibacterium sp. sgz301328. The sequence continues at coordinate 5,077 of NZ_JBGVSA010000028.1, read as the reverse complement.
AGATCACCGGCGCACAGGCAGCGACGGTGGTGAACAACAACGCGGCGGCCGTGCTGCTGTCGATCGCAGCACTGGCTGGCGGGCGGGAGGTCATCGTTTCGCGCGGCGAACTGGTGGAAATCGGTGGTGCGTTTCGCATGCCCGACGTGATGGCCAGCGCCGGTGCAAGGATGGTCGAAGTCGGTACCACCAACCGCACGCACCTGGCCGACTACGAAAGAGCCATCACTGCGCAGACGGCGATGCTGATGAAAGTCCACACCAGCAATTACGCCATCGAAGGTTTCACCTCCGCGGTGCCGGAATCACAACTCGCCGGACTGGCACGCGAGCGCAGACTGGTGTTGAACAGCGATCTCGGCAGTGGCTCGTTGATCGACCTCGGCAAGTACGGTTTGCCGAAAGAACCGACACCACAGGAAAAGCTGGCCGATGGCTGCGGCGTGGTGACTTTCTCGGGCGACAAACTGCTGGGCGGCCCGCAGGCCGGCCTGATCGTCGGCGAGCGCGAGTTCATCCAGAAGATACGGAAATTCCCGATGAAGCGTGCGTTGCGTCTTTCCAAGCTGCCGCTGGCGGCACTGGAAGCAACGCTCACGCTTTACCTGCAACCGGAACTGCTGACGCGCGACTTGCCGACGCTGCGCTGGCTCACGCGACCGCTGGCGCAGATCGAAGCCATCGCGCAGGATCTGCTGGAACCCTTGCACACCGTGTTGTCGCCGCGCTACGCCGTTGCGCTCGCGTCGATGTCCAGCCAAGTCGGCTCGGGCTCCTTGCCGGTGGATCGCCTGCCTTCGGTCGGCCTGGCGATCGCCCCCGTCCTGCCCGGCAAGCGCGGCATCGGCTCCGCGCTCGAAACCCTGCTTGCGGCCTTGCGCAGCTTGCCGCAACCGATCATCGGACGCATCACCGACGACAAGCTGTATCTCGATTGCCGGTGTCTCGACAACGTGCGAGTCGTGACGGTGCAACTGGATCGTCTGAAGGAATTGCTCGCATGATCGTCGGCACTGCGGGCCACATCGACCACGGGAAGACCGCGCTGGTGCGGGCGCTAACCGGCACCGACACGGATCGTTTACCGGAGGAGAAGCGACGCGGCATCACGATCGAACTCGGTTATGCGTTCATGCCAACCCCGGATGGCGGGCGCATCGGCTTCATCGACATGCCCGGCCACGAAAAGCTCGTCAGGACGATGGTGGCCGGCGCCAGCGGCATCGACTACGTGCTGCTGCTTGTCGCTGGCGACGACGGCATCATGCCGCAGACGCTCGAACACCTGACGATTCTGTCCTTGCTGGGCGTGCGGCGGGGCGTGGCGGTGATTACCAAGATCGACCGCGTCGATGACGCCTTGCTGAGCGAACGTCGGCAGCAACTAAGGCAATTGCTGGACGCCGCCGGGCTGGAGGAGTTTGCCATCCTGAACGTGTCCGCCATGCGTGGCGATGGTGTGGAAGCGTTGCGCGCCTTGCTCCTGCGCGAGGCGCAAGGTCCGATGGAGGACACGAACAGTCGAAGCGCATTCCGCATGGGCATGGATCGTGCCTTCACGTTGAGCGGCATCGGCACGGTCGTCGCCGGCAGCATCGCCAGTGGCGAAGTTCGCATCGGTGACATGCTTTGTCTTGGCCATGCCAGCGATCGGCCGTATCGCGTGCGCAGCCTGCAGGTCCACGGTGAATCGGTCGAGTCTGCGCATGCGGGCCAACGCTGTGCCATGGGTCTCGCAGGCCTTGAACGTAGTGCGGTGGAACGTGGACAGATGCTCTGCGACCCGGCGATTGCGCAAGGATCGTCGCGCTTCGACGTGTGCCTGCGCGTCGCCGATACCGAGACAGAAGCGCTGCGCTCGGGAACCCTGGTGCATCTGCACGTCGGCACGCAGGAGCGCATGGCGACGGTGGCAGCGCTCGGAAAAGCGTCGATTGCACCCGGGCAGACCGGACTGGCGCAGCTCGTTCTGCAACAGGCACTGAACGTGTGGCAGGGCGATCGCTTCATTCTGCGCGACGCTTCCGCCAGCCGCACGCTCGCGGGCGGCACCGTGCTCGACACGGACGGTCCGACGCGCTATCGGCAAACGGCAGAGCGGCTGTCCTATCTCGAATCGCAACGCGACAGGGATCCGGCATTGCGCTTACAGGCCGCTCTGGCCCATGCACCGTTCGGTTTGAGCAAGTCGACATGGCTGCGCAGTGCCGGATTCAAGGATTGGCCCTTCGATCTCGGCGAGCTGCGCGACGTGGCATTTGTGCGCGAAGGCGAATGGATGATCGCGCGTGCGCACCTGGCCGATAACGAAAACGAGGTGATACGCGCGCTAGGTGAATTCCACACGCGCTATCCGGACGACATCGGGCCCGACATGCAACGTGCACGCCGGCTCGCTGCGCCTCGAATGTCGGTGGAACTGTGGGAGCACCTCATCGCGCACATGGTCGAGAACGGCAGGATCGCGCGGCGCAGGGGATTTGTGTATTTGAACGAACACGGCGTGCAACTGCTGGACGCCGAACGCGTCGTCGGCGAGCGTGCCTTGCCGCTTTTGCTGGAAGGACACTTCGATCCGCCATGGGTGCGCGACATCGCGACCATGACCGGCCTCGCCGAAATTCAGGTGCGCCATGTTCTTGCACGCATGGCCACAGCCGGCGACACGTTCCAGATCGTCAAAGACCTGTACTATCATCCGAAAGCGGTACGAGAACTGGCCTCGATTGCGCGACACATCGAGGCGCGCGATGGCAAGGTAAGCGCCATGGCATTTCGCGATGCCACGGAATTGGGGCGCAAGCGCGCAATCCAGATTCTGGAATTCTTCGACCGCATCGGTTTTTTGCGCAGGGTGGGGGACGCGCATCTGTTGCGTGCTGGCACCGCGTTGTTCCCCGACGAGAGCAATGCATGAACACGGAAGGAAATCGTTCCTGGTGGGGCGGCCGGGCTTCAAACCCGGTTGGGGACGCCATGCGTCGCCGGGTGGGTTCGACTCCCTCTTCCTTCCGCCACTACGCATTCGCGAACAGAGCAAGATGCTGTTCGCATGACGCTGGCGAAGTCTCGCGCGTGGCTGCGGGGCTGTTCATGTTCGCGAGGCGATATTAAAAGTCTTCCGCCACCACCTTTCCTGTCGCCTTTCTCATGCGCATTCTCGGTTTCGATTACCCCGACGACTGCTGGTTCGACCTCGAGCATGACATGTGGTGCCGGTTACTCACGGACGCTCGCGTGCAAGTCGGCATCACCGCATTCGGCACCCATCTGAGCGACGACATCTACATGTGCCGCCCCAAGAGCAAAGGCACCGCGCTGGAGCAAGGTCAGACAGTTGCCGTGGCCGAACTGAGCAAGATGGTCGTCGCCATCAAAACGCCACTGTCCGGCGTCATCGTCGAAGTCAATCCGCTGCTTGAAGACACGCCGGAGGTCATCAACAAGGATCCTTACGGACAGGGCTGGCTGGTATGCATCCAGCCGGATCGCTGGGAACAGGACGCGCACAACTTGGCGCATGGTGCAACGCTGGCGACGCTGGCCGAAGCGCGCATGCGGCGGGAGAGGATGGATTTTCCATCGGAGCCGCGAACATGACGACAGCGACCGGGCTGTCCATCATGGTGTGGTCCTGTGATCCGCAACACCCGGAACGCGCCGCCACGCCGTTCATCGTTGCACAGGCAGCGGCGGTACTCGATTTGAAAGTTGAGATGCTCTTTACCGCGCAGGCGGTGCTATGGCTGAAGACAGAACGACAGGACGACCTCATCGGCTTTGGCCCCGAACGCTTGTCGGTGCGGCACTACCTGCAGACAGCGGCGGACCTGGGTATCGACATGCGTGCATGTAGCCAGGCAGCACATGCCTTGGATATTGCCACTGATTCACTGGTACCGCAGTGCACAGGGATGGGAGGTGTGGCGGCTTTCGTTGAACGCGGCCAGTCACCCGAGTGGCGCACGATGGTTTTCTAGAGACGTTGTCAGTCCCTTGAAGACGGAGGACGCCTGCGATGTGAAACGGTGTTTGCCACCTGCGTTCAGAAGACGCGGCCAGATCGCTACAAAAGGAAAAGGCCCTGCGCGGGCCTTTTCTATTCCACGGTGTTGCTGTCTTACGAATCGGGATGTTGTTTCACCGTTGCGCTTCGAGCGCGCAACAGAGGTCATCTGTCGGATGACGGAGAACGTGAAAACGCACCAACTGATCTTCAAAACGTTTTCCAGTTTCTTCGTCACCAAACGACTCCAGTTGTGACACGGAAACTGCAAAGAACTCGATTCCATGCCACTGATAGTGAAAAGTCCTGAGACAACGTGGTGTGACATAGCTCAGCGTGGCCACAACCGCAGCGCCTATGCCCTGCAGACAAGGCTTTCGGGCAGAGAATTCCTCCAGCAATCCGATCCCCAGAGCATGGCAACCCCGCTGGCTAGCCTCAAATGCCGTATCAAAACAAGACAATCAACGGTTGTCCGTTTTGAAAAGCTGTATTGCATGCGCGATTGCCATGAAAAATGCAGCCACTGCTGCTGCATATGCAGCATATAAATTTGCATCCGCTGCGGTCATATTAAGCTGAAGAACTGCCGATACAGGAATGGTTTCTTTCAGCGTCAATCCCTGAAGCTGAGCGGAAACTAACCAACAGACTGCTGAGAAAATCCCCGCACTCATGCTAACGGCAGAAGCAAAATGTTGGCCTATTTCCCTCACTCTTACCCCCGGACAGTTTGTAAGTCTTTGGAGGCGTAAATCCCCCTCTCGCCAAGGTCACAAAGCGACTGGAGCGCGGGTAGCGCCTAGCTCTGCCCCGTCATTTTGGCTTAAGACCGAAGATCTGTATTGACCCAGTAAAAACCTGCTCACGTCATAATCGATGGAAAGACGATGAGCACGAAAATGGAAGATGACATCAAACGATGGACAGCCAAGCGTAAAAGCGCGCTGGTGCTGGACATTATTCAAGGCAAGACCACGGTGGCGGAGGCTAGCCGCCAGTTCGACCTGTCACCCTCGGAAGTCGAGCAATGGGTCGATGATGGCAAGCGGGGCATGGAGAACGCGCTGA
>NZ_JBGVSA010000027.1:0-51403 GCF_041807905.1 Uliginosibacterium sp. sgz301328 | reverse complement strand
TCACTTGTTGTGGCGGGTGCGGGACTGCGGTCACGAACTGCGTCGGCGTCCACTGGCCGCCATTGGCGAGCGCGCGGTAGGCGTTGGTCAGCGACAACAGGGTCGTCTCTGCGCCGCCCAGCGCCAGGCCGTAGCCGTAGTGATCCGCATCGCGCGAGAAGCTTGTCATGCCGAAGGCGCGCAGGGACTGCAGAAAGCGATCCACGCCAACGATGGTCAGCGCGCGCACCGATGGCACGTTGAGCGAGCCAGCCAGCGCGGTGCGCACCGTCACCGCGCCCTTGAAGTCCTTGTCGTAGTCCTGCGGAATGTAGAGCCCGGTCGGCGTCGTCAGCGCCAGCGGCGAGTCGTCGAGGATCGACGCCGCCGTCAGCCAGCCTTGGTCGATGGCAAGCCCGAACAGGAAAGGTTTGAGCGTGGAGCCGGGCTGGCGCAGGGCGGCGACGCCGTCGACTTCCGGCGCGCCAGACAGATCACCCGACGAGCCCACGTAGGCCAGCACGTCGCCGGTGCGATTGTCGAGCACGACCACCGCGCCATCTTCTACATTGCGCCCCGCCAGTTCGGCCAGTCGCGAACGTAGGGTTTCGCTCGCAAAGCGCTGCAGGCGCGCGTCGAGCGTGGTCGTTAGATGCTCGCCCGGTGTTCTCAGCAAACGTACCGCCAGATGAGGGGCGTCATCTGTCCCGCGCATGGGGTAGGGGCGCGTCGGTAGTGTGGCGGCGGCATACGCGGCATCGTCGCAACTGCCGCCCCGCAATGCTCGTACCACGGCGCACGCACGACGGCCGACGGCCGCACGCGAAGCACCCGGTGCGCGGATGAGTGCGGCCAGTACGGCGGAGTCGGCTTCGTCCAGCCCGCCCGGACCCTTGGCGAGCAGGCCTCGCGACGCGGCATCGATACCGACCAGTTCGCCACGGAAGCTCACCCGATTGAGGTAGGCCTCGAGAATCTCACGCTTGCTCCAACGTATCTCCAGCGCCAGGGCATCGCGCGCCTGTCGCAGCTTGTCGCCGAAGGAGCGGGGGCCCTCCCGGCCGTCGGTCAGGATCGATGCTAATTGCATCGAGATCGTGCTGGCGCCGCGTGGCCGCGTGCGCGTGATGTTGTCGGCCAGCGCCGAGAACATGCCGATGGGATCGACCCCCGGATGCCACGCAAAACGCTGGTCTTCGGCAGCGATGACGGCGCGGGGCAGAGCGGCCGACATGTCGTCGAGGGCCACCCACGCGAGCACGCGTTCATGCCTGGCGACGCGCAGGCGTTGGAGCACTTCACCATGGCGGTCGAGGAGTTCGGCCTCTGAGCTTTGCGCTGAAGCGCGTACCGTTGCGAAGTCCGGTATGGGCGACAGGGCGACTGACACACAGACCGCCATCGTGCTCAGGACGAGCGCGGCTGCACCCGCCCGGAGCAGGAGACGGGGCGAGGGCCGACGCTTGCCCAGACGGCGGATCATTCTTCCCTCGCCACCGCCATGAGATCGGCTCTCCCCTCTCCCTGGCTGGCAAGGAATGCGCTACGGCGCTCATCGTGAGTGCGGCCCTGTTCTGCGTTGTGCTGGCCTCCGTCGAGTTCAATGGCGAGCTTGAGGTCGTGACAGTAGAAGTCGAGAACGTAGGGTTCGAGCGGATGTTGGCGACGAAACCTGGCGCCCGCCATGCGGCGGCCACGGAGTACCTGCCAGAGCGCTCTTTCGGCGTCTGTCTGGCCGTGGCGGAGCTCACGCGCGAAGGATTTCAGGTCTTCGGGGAGGGCGGCCTTTTTGCTGTGGTTCTTATCTTTTGCGGCTTGCGTAGCAGCCCTCACCCCCGGCCCCTCTCCCAGTGGGAGAGGGGGGCTGGGGCGCCTGGCGGCGACCGTGTCCGTGTCGGCAGTGGCGCGTGGAGGGAGTTTGATGTCGTCGAACAATTCGTTTCGCTGGTGAATTGAATGGTCTGGCGCGAGAAGGGCTCAGTTTTTCGGCTGAGCCCTTCCGACCCGCCTCAAGGCTCTTTCACCTCGATCCTTGGCACAGGCATTTCGCCGAACACCTCGGGCGCATAGAGCGCTTCGACGCGCGAGCCGGGCATTTCGAAGGCGCCGACGTTGTTGAGCCGCACGGTGTACTGCAACTGCACCTTGCCCTTGGGCATGTAGCGGTAATAGGCGCGGAAGCCCTCGAATGCACGCTCTTCAAACGTCGGGCGCACCCAGCCTTGGGCTTTCTCGCCCGACGCCAGTTGCGACGAGTCGCCGCCCAGTCCGCTGCCGAGGATTGTTGCGCCAGCCGGAATCGGATCGTTGATGACTACCCACGTCATGTCCGATTGCGCATCGACGTCGAGCGTTACGCGGTAAACATCACCGCGCGACCATACGCCGCTCTTCTTCTGCTCGATCGGCGTGACGGTGCGCTTGATCTGGTAGCCAGCGAACAGGGCTTTGTCGAGCGGCAGCGCTGCGCGCGAGGCGATGAACGCCCACGGCTTGCCACCGCCTTCATGCGCGAGCGAAAGCTGCGCGGTGCCGGCCGGCCATCCGAAGTGTGCGTCGACGCCATCGCCGATCGGCGTGCCCTGGGTGGGATCTCCCGTGTTGCGCGATTGTGCCTGCGACCAATTGAGCGTCTGCGCCATGTCGCCGAGCCTGGCCTCGGTGAGGCCCGTGACCGGATCGCGTTCAAAGCGCTGCTGGAAGCGGCGCAGCGCCAGCACACCCCAGGCGTTGGCGTTGGTGGTGCGCCAGTGGCCGGCTTGCTGACGACCGAGCGCGCCCCGCGCCAGGCGCGGCATGTCAGCGGCGAAGCTGGGGTCGTCCGACAGCAATCGCAGCGCGCGCACCGCGTTGAGGTCGGGCGTCACCATCAGCCACCACAGGTAGTCCGCCTTCTCGGTCGAGAAGTTGAGCGTGGTGCCGGAGAACATCAGGCGGGAGCGCAATATCTGGCGCGCGTCGTTGAGCTTGGCCTCGCGGTCGGGGATGTCCTTCATGCGCGAGAGCACCGAGATCCAGTCCAGCACCGCCGAACTCGGCCACAGGTTGGGCGCGATCTCGATCGACTGCAGCATCGACGCCTTCGCCGCGTCGTAGCGCGAAAGGGCTTCGATGGCAGCCAGCTTGCGCATGGCGAGATCCGCCGTCGGCAGTGCGCCGTGGCGGATCACGCGACCCGCGACGAAATCGCTCAGACCCTTGAGCATGCGGTCGCGCGAGGCTTCCGGGATCTCCCAGCCGGCTTCATTGGTGATCGCCAGGAGGTACGCAGTCAGCGTGTCGTCCCCTTGCAGGAGCGGTGTGGGGAAGTAACGCGCCAGACCGTCGCCGTCGAGGTACACCGGCAGTCGATTGGCGATCGGCGTCCAACGCTTTTCGTCTTCGAGCGCGATGGCCACCGATGTCTGCTGCTCCAGGCACACGTACGGATAGCGGCTCATCCAGTCGCGCACGGCGCTGAAATCGCCGCCCAGCGATTTGGCCAGGCGCACGTCTACGCCGCCGCGGCCCGCCACGGCGCCCTTCGGAATCTGCACCGGGAAAGTCAGCGGCTTGCCGGCTTCGAGCTGCTCCAGCGTTTGTTGATACACGCGCACCGGATAGGCCGCGCCGACGGTCTGGCTGACCTTGAGCGCGTCATGCGCAGCGCCCCCGGTTTCCTGCGCGGTCACGCTCCAGTCGAGCCGTGTGGCATTGACCGGGGCGATGGCGGCGAAGGACAGCGTCTTGGCTTCGCCCGCCTGCAGGCTGACCGACTGCGGTGGCAGTGGGGCGGGTGGGGCCGCCTGCGTCCTGCCGTCCTGCGAGCCGGCTGCGGCGTATTGCGCGGTGACGTCGAGCTTGAGCGCACGCTCACCGCCATTGCGCACCGTCACCATCGCGGCAAAGCGGTCGCCTTCGCGCACGAAGGGCGGCAGCCCGGCGAAGAGCATCAACTCCTGCGTGGTGTTGATCGACGCGCCCCCGGAGCCGAATTGCTGGATCCCTGCGTGGGCGATGGCCTCGATGCGGAAGCTGGTCAACGAATCGTTGAGCGGCACTTCCACGCGCGCGCTGCCGTTGGCGTCGAGCTTGATGGAGCCCTGCCACAGCAGCAGCGTATCGAACAACTCGCGAGCATTGGCCGACCCGCCGCCGCCGCCCGCGGCGACAGCCTTCTTGCCAAAGTGGCGCTTGCCGATGACTTGCGACTGCGCGGTGGAGGTATCCACCTCGTCGGGGCGACGTTTCATCATCGCGTCGAGCAGATTCCACGAATCGGCCGGTGCCAGTGCCAGCAGGCCTTCGTCGACGGCGGCCAGCGCGACTTCGGCGCCTGATGCCGGCTTGCCGTCGGCGTCGGTCACCGTGATGTGCACGGCCGCCTTGTCCCGCACCTTGTAGGTGCTGTGTTCGGGTTGCACGGCGACCTTCAGTTCATAGGCCTTCCAGCCGACGCGGATCGGCACCATGCCGAGCTTGAAAGCCGGCTTGGTCAGGTCGACGAGCGCGGTCGGGCGCGTGTCGACTTCGCGCGGCATCTCCTTGACGATGCCGAAGAACATGCCGATGCGATACACCATGCGCCTGAGCCACGCGAACGGCCCCGGTTGTTCAGGATCGACGCGGCCGCGCACCACCATCACCGACACGTAGGCGTTCGGGCCGTAGTTGTCGGCGATGGGCACGTCCACGAAAGGCGACTTGGCGGATATCTGCTGCACGTACGAAGCGAGCACGCCTTCGCGCTCGACCGTCACCAGCGCGGTCGCTTCGCGGAACGGCATGCGCACTTCGAAGCGGGCCTTGTCGCCGGGCTCGTAGCTGCGCTTGTCGGCGAGGATGTCGATGCGGTCGGACGAGCCGGCGTTGAACCAATCGTCCGCGCCTGCCACGTAGATGCTGCGCGAGGCGACGGCAGTATTGCCGGCGGCATCGTCCGCACGCGCCACGAGGATGAGCTCGCCCGTGGCCGGCGCTTCGCCGTCGCACACCACCAATCCCTTGGCGTCGGTTTCGCCCTTGCAGGCGACGCCGGCCTTTCTGACCTCCTGCGTCTGCTCGTACGAATAGAAACCGCCGAGCAGGCGCTTGCGATAGGCGTACGTGCTGCGCGAGTACGCATCCACCACCACCTTGCGGCCTGCTTGCGGCTTGCCGGCGGCGTCCACCGCCAGCACCTTGAAGGCGAGCTTGTCCTTCGTCGCGTAGTAGCTTTCCATGCGCATGCCGAGCACGAGCTGCGAGGGCAGTACGAGCGCACGGGTGGCGGCAGTGAGGATCTGGCCGTTGGGATCGGAATACTCCATCTCGACGGCCAGCGCCTGCGGGGCGTCGACCTTGGGCAGGCCGTCGAATGCCACGCGTGCGCCGCCCGAGCTGTCGAGCGTCACCGTGCGCGTCTGCACCGGGTAACGCGACTGGCCGGCGCTCGAAGCGTTGGCCGCTTCGTCATCGACATCCTCTTCGTCGTCACCGTACGGATCGTAGGCGTACGGCTGCACGGCGGTGATGCCTTCCCTGGGCGCGCTGCCGCCGAAGCTGAAATCATCGAACTGGCTGAAGGAGAACGTATGGGGTTCCAGCCGGCTGCGGAACTTCACGCTCTGGCCTGCGGCCGGGCCGCCGGCCATGTACGACAGCTGGGCGTCGATCTCGACCTTGCCGCCCCCGACGGCCGGTGTGGCCGGCGGCTTGAGCTGCGCGCGCATGAGCGGCACGCGGAATTGCTCGACGCGGAAAGTGCCTGAATGCAGCGTGCGCCCGTTGGGCGTGCGCAGGTAGATGTCATAGCCGCCGAGCTTGGCTTCCTTCGGAATCACCCAGGTCGACAGCGCCGAACCGTTGGACCACGACAGCGGTTGCTCGTAGGTCTGGCCGCTGCCCATGTGCTCGATGACCAGCTTGCTGGGCAGGTTCGCGCCCTTCAGCTCGCCGAAGCCCGCGGATACGTGCGTGCGCACGAAGTGCTTCATCGACACGGTCTCGCCAGCGCGGAACAGCGGGCGATCGGTGACGGTATGGGCCAGCACGGGGCCGGCTTCGTCGCCGCCGGTCAGGTTGAACTGCCAGCGTTCGATGCCATCCTGCCAGGTGCTGAGCATGAACGAAGTGTCGTCGCCCTTGCGTGCCGTCACGATGTGCGCGGATGGTGCGTAGCGGCATTCCTTCCAGCGTGAATACCGGGGGATTTCGCGTTCGACGCGGGCCATGCCCTTGTCGTCTGTCACGCCCTCCCATTCGCGCTCGCCCCGGCAGTCGGAGATGCGCACCTTGGCGCCCGCCACCGGCTGCGCGTTGTCGAGTTGGGTGACCCACACCAGCGACGATTCACGTCCGTGCTTGAAGTGCACCGCCATGTTGGTGACGAGCGCGCTCGAGTACGCGTAGTACGGCGCTTTTTCGCCATGCAGCGCGGCGCCCAGACGATCGCTGGCGAACTCCACGACGTAGAAGCCGGGCTTGGGCAAGGGAATGCCGATCACTTCGAACGTGCGGTCGCCGTCCGTGCGCGGCAGCGTCAGAGGCTTGGCGCCCTCGTCGCCGTCGAAGATAGAGCGGGTGCCTTCGGGCACGTATCCATCGTCGCTGTCTTCGGGGCCACGCATGACGCGGGCGATCCATCGCGCGAGCGTCGTGTCGTCGCGCGCGTCGATACGCGCCATGCGACCGCTGGCCGGGCGATCGGCGTCCTTTGGGACGGTCAGTTGCAGGCCCTTGAGCGTGGCTTCGACATTGCGCACCGTTACCGGCAGCATCGGCTGTGCGTTCGATTCCAGAATGCCGAAGCGCGACGGGAACTTGATCAGCGGCGGATCGTCGTCGATGCGCACCTTGAGCGGGAACGAAGCGGCATTGGTCGGGCTGCGGCCGGAGTCATCGACGAACTTCGACGGCAGCGAGAGCGTGACTTCGCTGCGCGGCGCGAAGGGCGGCGCAAAGCTCACGCTGTCGACGGTTTTCTCGTGTTCGCCGATCGGGTCGGGGGACTGGGTCCCGCTGGCGCCCTTCAGCGTGATCTTCGCGGCCAGCTCGCGCGGCACGGGGGCGGAGAAGCTCAGCGTCAGCGGCAGCACCGGCGTGCAACCGGCCTCGGCATTCAGGCGCATGCAGCTTTGCCGGATGACGAAATCTTCACGCACCCGGTAGGTGAGCGTCTGGTTCTCGCGCGTGGGGATGCCCGATGCGGTGCGGATGCCCGCGCCCCACACGAGGCTCACCTCCGCGCCGGGCGGCAGGCGGCGCGCGCAGCGGGCCAGCACCAGCGGCGCATCCTTCAGGCTGTTGTCTTTCACCGCCAGGGTGCCGAGTTGCCCGCGCTTGGTGAGGACGCCGAAGAAGTAGTGCGCGCGGTCCTGCTGCTCGGCGATGATCTTGTCGCGCTCCGCGCCTTCGATGACCTCCAGCCCGATGCGCTCGCCGATCCCGCTGACCGAGCAATACGCGTTGCCCTTGATGGAGCGGACGTCGGCCGGCGCGTCGAGTCCGAGCAGGAAGACCTGTTGCTCGTCGATCTCCTCGCTACCCTCGTGGGGCCACGTATTGCGCACTGCCGGCCCGCCCGTGCTGAAGGCAAACGTGGCCGGCGTCACCGGGCCTCCCGCATGCGTGGTGATCTTGTCGCGTAACTTGAACTGGCAGTTCAACCCGGCTGGCAAATCCTGCTCGAAGTCGTAGATCCAGTTGCGCGTGTCGGCCCAGTGACCATTGCCCTTGGCCGGGCAATTGATGTCGAACGGCGCTTCGGTACGCGGGTCGCCGAAAGTCACCATCGGTTCGGAGAAACGGGCGACGACCTGTCGCACCGCCTTGACCTCGCCCTTTGGGCTGAAGGATTCCACCCGCGCCGCGTCGACCGCGACAGTCGGGGGGATGATGAAGGCGAGGCCGACGATGGCGGCAACGGAGAGAATTCGGGAGGGGGACATGCGGTCTCCTGCGTAACTCGGTCAGTGCGTCGTCATACGGCGGAAATGCCCGGACGGAGCGATGGACGCTCGGCAGCATACCCGCTGCAATCCCACTCAGGATGCCGGGATTCAGTCCCTTTGGGGCAGGTCAGGCAAAGAGAGGAGCCACGATAGGACTCCTTGAGCTGCGCTGCGGCCAGTTGCGAAACAAGCTGTCAGAAGATACCCGCCGGTCGGCGCTTCCCAGTCCAGCATCTCGCCAGCGCAGAAAACCCCTGGCACCGCGCGCAGCATGAAATTGGCATCGATGGCTTCGAATCGCACGCCGCCGGCAGTGCTGATGGCTTCGGCGATGGGGCGCGGGGCGACCAGGCGCAGCGGCAGATGCTTGATGCATGCGGCCAGGCGGGCGGCATCGCTGAAGACTTCCGGCGGCGCGCACTCGCGCAGCAAGGCCATTTTCACGCCCTTGAGCCCGAGCCGGCTCTGCAGGTGGCTCGACATGGAGCGCGAGCCACGCGGATGACTGACGTCTGCGAGCACGCGGGCGGCGTCCCGGCCGGGCACCAGGTCGACATACAACGTGGCCTCACCGTCGCGCGCGATGGCTTCACGCAGCGGCGACGACAGCGCGTAGATGCCACCCCCTTCGACGCCCGTCGCGCTGATCATGAACTCCGCGGTGCGGCGCAGTGTGTTGCCGTGGGCGTCGGCGCATTCGAGCGAGACGGACTTGATCGGCTCGCCGGCGAAGTGCTCAGCAAAGAACGGGCTCCAGCCCACATCGAAACCGCAGTTGGCGGCCTGCAGGGGGGCGATGTCGACGCCACGCGCCTCCAGCACGGGCAACCAGGCCGCGTCGGACCCGAGTTGCGGCCAACTGGCGCCGCCGACTGCCAGGACCACCGCGTCCGCGCGGATTTCGGTGCTGCCCTCGGGCGTGGCGAAACGCAGTGTCGGGGGCGTGCCTTCCTGGCCCCAGCCGATCCAGCGATGCCGCACGTGAATGCTCACACCGCTCGCACGCAGACGCGTGAGCCATGCGCGCAGCAGCGGCGCGGCTTTCATGTCGCGAGGGAATACCCGTCCCGATGAACCGACGAAGGTCTCGATGCCCAGCCCGTGGATCCATTCACGCAAGGACTCCGGGCCGAAGGCGTCGAGCAAGGGTGCAATCTCGCCGGCGCGGGCACCGTAGCGGGCGCGGAAGGCGGCCAGCGGCTCGGAATGGGTGATGTTCATGCCGCCCTTGCCTGCCATGAGGAACTTGCGTCCAACCGAGGGCATGGCGTCGAACACGGCCACGCGTGCGCCGGCTCCGGCAAGGACCTCGGCCGCCATCAGGCCGGCGGGCCCGCCGCCGACGATTGCGATGTCGTACTGCTGCACGATGAGTGGGGAAGAAACAGGGGTGTTCCGATCCTACCCCAAAGGTTGGCGGCGAGTGGCGATCGCTGCGTGTATTCGTGCGATGGCGCGCTGCCGGGGCGTCAGGCTGGTTCGGCGAGCAGCTTGTCGAGCAGGGCGTGGAGCTTGGGGAAATCCGGCTCGCCCAGGTATTGCTGCACGATGCGGCCGCGCTTGTCGATGAGGAACGTGGTGGGCGTCAGGCGCACGTCGCCGAATGCGCGGGCGACGTTGCCGGTGGCGTCATGGCCGACGGTGAACGGCAGCTTGGCGCGGGCCGTGTAGTCCTTGATCCAGGCCGGATTGTCGTAGTCCATGGCAACCGCGACGGTCTCGAAACCCTTGGGCGAAAAGCGCTTGTAGGTATCGATGACCTTGGGCATTTCGGCCATGCAGGTCGTGCACGTGGTTGCCCAGAAATTCACCAGCACCACCTTGCCGCGCAGCGACCCGGTGGTGACGGTGCGGCCGTCGAGCGTGGTGAGCGACACTTCGGGCGCGACCGTGGGCTTGAGGAAGGCGTAGGCGCCAACCGCCACGGCGAGCACGACGACGAGGCCGATCACGAGCTTTTTCATTGAAGGATTCCTGATGTCTGACAGGCGTCAGACTGCTGAACGCTCAGCAGGTTCTGACGCCGAGTCAGGATTTAAGCAGTGATCGGCTCGGGCAACAAGTTCTGTCGCCTAGATGCGGCGTGCGCGTCGCCGGGCGTCGTTGTAGAGCGTTTGCGCCGCGTGGTCGCCCAGGTAAGCGGGGGCGGAGGTTTCCACCGAGCGCGGCACCAGTCCGAAAGGCATCGGCGCACCCGAGGCCACGCTGTCGCGCTCCAGCGAGCGCAGGTTGTCGCGTGTCATCAATTGCCCCGGCAGCATGCCGAGGACAGTGGCCTGCAGGCTCGCCAGCGCGCCCGACAACGGCACGATGCAGCGGCGCTTGCCCGTGGCTTGTTCGCTGGCGTAGCTCACCAGTTCGCGCAGGGTATAGACCCTGGGGCCGGCCAGTTCGAAGGTTTCCTTGAAGCTGTCTTCGCGTTCCAGGCTGGCTGCGATGGCCGCGCCGACGTCTTCGACGTGGATGGGCTGCATGCGCGTGTTCGCCCCTGCCAGCGGCAGGACCGGGAAAGTGCGGGCCAGGCAGGCGAAGGTATTGAGGAAATGGTCTTGCGGGCCGAATACCACGCTCGGACGGAAAATGGTCCAGGCAATGTCTTCGCCGGCCGCGCGAATGGCTTGTTCGCCGTCTTCCTTGGAGCGCAGGTATTCCGACGGCGCGTCACTCGCCGCGCCGAGCGCGCTGATGTGAATCAGGCGCGGGACGCCCGCTGCCTTGCAGGCCGCAACAATCTTGCGGGGCAGTTCGACGTGGGCACGCGCGAAGTCCGCGCCATAGGGCGAACCGCTGCGCGAATGCAGCACGCCGACGAGATTCACCACCGCATCCACGTCGGCCATCAGGCGCGCCAGCGTGGCAGGGTCATGGATGTCGGCCTGCTCCATTTCGACCGTGGGGAGCAGCGAGACCTGCTTGCGGCGCTCGTAACGGCGCGTCGGCACGACGACGCGCACCCCTTGGGCGGTCAGGCGGTTGGCGAGATGGCCACCGATGAAGCCGGTGCCACCGAGAAGGAGGACGGAGCGGATTTCCATGGTGCTGTGTGTCAGTTGTAAGTACGCGGGAGAAACGTAGTCAGAACTATGACTGCACCTTCAGGGTGTGGCGTTGACCAATGCATCGTTTACGCCATCCGGCGTGATCGTTCCGAGTCGGCTCAGCAAAGACGCAGGGCGCTTGTCGAACAGCGTGGCATAGATCTCGGCGTTGGCCATGACCTTTTTCACGTAGTCGCGCGTCTCGGAAAACGGAATGGTCTCGACGTAGATGGCGCCTTCCATCGCGTTGTTTGCGCGCCATTTGCGAGCCCGGCCGGGGCCGGCGTTGTAGGCGGCCGTGGCCAGCACGCGGCTGTTGCCCAGGCCGTCGAGCACGCGGCGCAGGTAGGCCGTGCCGATCAGTACGTTGCCGTCGATCTGTTGCAGCCACGATAGCGAATAGCCTTTCACGCCGAGCTTGTCCGCCATCCACTTGCCGGTGGCAGGCATCACCTGCATCAGGCCCTGAGCGCCCACGCCTGAACGCGCAACAGACAGAAAGCGGCTCTCCTGCCGCACCAGGCCGTACACCCAGGCCAGATCGAGGCTGTTGTTGCGCGCGTAGGGCGCGAAAGTCTCGTAGTACGGCGCGAGGTAACGCAGGCTGAAGTCGTGTTGATCGCGCGTGCGTTCGGCGGTGTTGATGGCGCGGTCGTAGAGTCCCTGACGACGGGCGTATTCGGCGGCGGCGAGCAAGGTGCGATCGTCCGCACCCCGGATCGCCCAGTTCCATTCGCGCGCGGCTTCAGTGCGCATGTCCAGCCGGGTCAGTGCCAGCGCGCGCTGAAAGTCGGGCACGGCTTGGGCGAGCGTCATCTCTTGCTGAGTCGGTGGCGTGGTGGGCTGTGGCCAGGCGAAGGACGCGCCCAGGGCTTCGGCCGACAGGATGCCGTAGAAGCTGGCCTGTCCGGCAAAGCGCTGGTAGTACGTCTGCGCGTCCTGCGTGCGGCCCTGCGCCTGCAAGGCCCGGCCCTTCCAGTAAGTCCATTCCGGCAATGCCTGCAGATTGGCCGGCATGCTGTCGATGATGGCCAGCAACGACTTCCAGTCGCCCACGCGCAAGGCGGCGCGCGCGTACCAGTTCATCTGTTCGTCGCTCATCGGCGTGCCGTGGGCTTCGGCAAAGTAGCTCAAGGCATCGGGCTGCAGCGTGGCCGATGCGCGCCAGCCGAGCTGGCCGTAGACATAGGCGCGTTCTTCCTTGCGGAAGTCCGAGGTCGGCAGTGCTTGCCAACGCGCGAATGCCACACTGACGTCTCCGCTGCGCGCCAGTTGCGTGAGGGCGGCGATGGTCGTCTCGCGCGAAGCCCGCGTCGAGGTGTTGCGGGCGGCCGGGCTGATGAGGAACTTCACCGGGTCGCCATAGGCGCGCGAAAGCTGCGTGCTGTCCGGAGCCTGCCCCACCGGCAGGAGCGCGGCCGTCATGCCGGCGCCGGTGAGGCGCTTGGCTTCGATCTGGCGGCGAAAGCGCGCCCAGATGTCTTCAGCCTGCAACTGCCCTGCGGAGACGAGCTGGCGTGCGGCCGGCCAGCACGAATCAGGCATGTCGACGATGGCCAGCCATTGTTGCGAGAACACCTGCAATGCCGTGGCCGCCGACGGGCCGTTGCCCTGGATGGCGTAGCACTGCAGTTCCTGATCGGGGACGGCGACGCGTTCGTATTCGGTATTGAAGAGCGCCCACTGGCCTTCCTTGCCCAGACGCTTGAGCCACTCGGTACGCAGCTTCTCGGCCAGCCAGGTGCCTTCGTTGCGCGCCAGGAAGACGCGGACGTCGTCGGTCGGAATGGGTTCGGTGGCGCGGGCGTTGCGTGCTGCGAGCCACCAATAGGTGACGTAAGGTTCCAGAACGTGCGCGCTCGGCGCCGCGGCCAGCGTGGCCAGCCGTGCGATGTCGCCCTTGCTGGCGGCATCGCGTGCCGCGGTGATGCGATCGTCGCCGATGTCTGCCTGCGCCGCCTGTCCGGCCAGCAACACACTGGCCACCACGGCAGCGCACAACTTCGACTTCATCACGTAACATTCCCCTTCTTCGTATCGGACCAGCATAGCACGTGGTCGCTTCAAGCCCTGACCGGCGCCAGCTCCGCGAGCGCCTCATCGCTGCGCGCGAAGCGCTCGATCCCGCGTTGCGGCTGCGGTTCGACGCCGCCATCACTGCGCATCTCGAACGTCTGCTCGGCACACTGCTGCCTTCGACGCTCGGATTCTGCTGGCCGTTCCGCGGCGAGCCCGATCTTGTTCAATTTCTTGCCGATTGGCGCGACGCCGACCTATCCCGCCGGATCGCCCTGCCGCATGTCGATGCCCCGGCGCAGCCGCTGAGCTTTCGCGTCTGGACCGCTGGCGCAAGGCTCGTGCCGGACCGTTTCGGTATTCCTGCCGCACCGGATGGCGAGCCGATCGTGCCGGAAGTGCTGCTCATTCCGGTGAACGGTTTCGACATGCGTGGCTATCGGATCGGCTACGGCGGGGGGTACTTCGATCGCACGCTCGAGAGCATGCAGCCAAAGCCCGTCACCGTGGGCATCGGCTACGAATTGTCACGCCTTCCCAAGGTCGCCGACCTTGATCACGACCAGCCTCTGGACTGGATCGTCACCGAGGCGGGCATCGTCCTCAGCCCATCACACCGCCATTCATGACGCCATTCGACGCCATCGATCTGTATTGCGAACGCACCGGACCCGAGTGGTGGTCCGAACCGGTCAATGCGCTGACCAACATCGGTTTTCTGGTAGCGGCGTATTTGCTGCTGCGGCGTCGCTATCCATCGGATATTCAATCCGAAGTGCGCCTTCTTGGGTGGCTGATCGCCCTCGTGGGCATTGGCAGCGGTCTTTTCCATACCTTCGGCAAGGTCTGGGGAAGCTGGCTGGACGTGGGTTTCATCGCACTGTTCATCCTCACCTACCTGCATCGCTTCCTGCGTCGCCTTGGCGGGGCGACACAACTCGGCGCGTGGATGACGGTGATCGCATTCCTGATCCTCGATCGGGGCGTGGCCGCGTTCGGCAGCTTTGGGCTCAATGGGTCGGAGGCCTATGTGTTGCCGGGCATCACGCTGGGCTTGCTGGCGCTTTGGGCGCGTCGGGTGGCGCCGGCGACGGTGCCGTGGCTGACGTGGGCGCTGGCGTGCTTCGTGGTGTCATTCACGCTGCGTACGCTGGATATGGTTTTGTGCCCCGTATGGCCGCTCGGCCTGCACTTCGGCTGGCACCTGCTCAACGCGATGGTGCTGTACCTGTGCGTGAGAGGGCTCGCGGCCGGTTGCCGGCCGCAGTGGTGATGCGCGGGCCGACAGGGTCGGCCCGGACTGGCGTGGATATCAGGCGGCGAGGGATTTGCTGGCTGGCGGGGCGTCTTCGGCTGCCTCTGCCCGGCCGGTGAGCAGCAGCGACAGGAGTTCGCGCACCGGGCGGATCTCATTGCCGAATGGCAACTTGCCCTTGCCGCGGAAGAACAGGCCGTTGGCAACGTCGCCGGCTTGCGCGGCGGCAAGATGCTTGTCGATGCAGAACTGGCCGAACTTGGGCAGGCAATCGCGCAGACCGCACTGGATCAGGCAGTCCCACTTTTGCGAGCAGACGCGTGCTGCGTTGCTGGCTGCCATGGCCGCAGCCTGCTGCAGCTTGTGCTCGCGCTTGAGGTAGCGCTCCAGCCAGGCGTTGCGCACGGCGCGCGCCGGCAGCCCGGCGACGCTGGTGAATTCGGCGATGTCCTCCGGACGCGCGTTGGCCAGCGTTTCTTTGAATCGGATGTCGGCATCCCCTTCGGTCGATACGGCAAACGCCGTGCCGAGTTGCACGCCCGATGCGCCCATGTCGAGCAGTTGTCGCACGCGCGCGTGGCTGTCGACGCCGCCCGCAGCGATGAGCGGAATCTCTCCACGTTCAAGGCCCAGCTTGTCGAGCGCTTCGGCGCATTCGGGTAACACGGTTTCCATGTCGAAACGGCGGTTTTGCGTGTCTTCGACATTGGCCGCGCCAAGGTGGCCGCCCGCCCAGCCCGGATGCTCGATGACGATGGCATCGGGAATGCGCCCCTTGCGCATCCAGCGCTTGACGATCAGCGCCACGCCGCGCGCGTCCGACAGGATCGGGATGAGTGCAACGTCCTTGTAGCCGGCAGCCAGTTCCGGCAGATCGAGCGGCAGCCCGGCGCCCATGACGATGGCGTTGGCGCCCGACTTGCAGGCTTCCTTCACGCAGTCGACGTATTGGCTTACGGCACGCATCACGTTGACGGCAACCAGACCGGCGCCCTTGGCGCGATCGAGTGCGGCGGTGATTTCGCGATGCAGTGCTTCGAGATTGGCTTGTTCGATGAGCTGGCGCGTCGCACCTTCGGTGCGTTCCATCAGATCGCGATGCAGACGGCGCAGGTCGACGCTGGCGATGGTGCCCATTGCGCCTTCGGCGGCGACCGCACCGGCCAGCTTGTGGGCCGAGATGCCCACGCCCATGCCTCCCTGGACGATCGGAAGGAGCGAGCGGCCGCGAATCACCAGCGGCGGAAGATCATGCGGAATCATGCAGATACGGTCTCATCTTGGGGGAAAGCAACGCTCGACCGTATGTCACTGAGGACGCTTTCTATTTGATGTGTGTCAAATCGACAGAGCCGTACTACGGACTTTCAGACAGGGGACAAATTGACGCCCTTGGGCGGCGATACCATGCGCGACGGCTTCGAGCCGCCATAACAGGTCAAGACGTATTGACACACCGGGGGAAGTTCATGTTTTTGTCATCCAGGCGCCAACTGGCGCGCTGCGTACTTGCGTGCGCGATGGTCCTGTCCGCATCGGCCCATGGGCAATCGGCGCCCGCCGCCGCTGATTCCGAATTCGAGCAGGCGCGTGACGCCGCGCTGGCGCACCAGCAGGCGGGCCCGCGCGACATTTCGCTGGGCGACCAGGCACGTATCGCGTTGCCGGCGGGCTATGCGTTCATTCCCAAGGCCGAGGCGTCGCGCTTGATGCAGGCCATGGGTAATCGCGTGGGCGATGGTTTCTACGGTCTGATCATCGGCGACAGACTGGACGGCTTTGTGTCGGTGCGCTTCGACTCCGCCGGTTACATCAAGGACGACGATGCCCGCGACTGGGACGCCGACGCGCTGCTCAAGAACCTGAAGGAAGGCACTGAAGAGGCCAACAAGGACCGCCACGCGCGCGGCATGCCGGAATTCGTCGTCGAAGGCTGGGTCGAAAAGCCCGCCTATGATGCGGCTACCCACCGGCTGGTGTGGTCCGCGTCCACCCATGACAAGGACGCCGCCAGCGGGCGCGCACAAGGCGTCAACTACAACACGTACTTGCTCGGGCGCGACGGCTACCTGTCGCTCAACCTCGTGACGGAACTCGCCACCGTCGAAAAAGAGAAACCCGCCGCGCGCGAATTGCTCGCCGCCGCCAGCTTCATCGACGGCAAGCGCTACGCGGACTTCAATGCCAGCACGGACAAGGTCGCTGAATACGGCCTGGCGGCGCTGGTCGGCGGCATCGCGGCGAAAAAGCTGGGCCTGCTGGCGATGGCCGGCGTGTTCCTGGCCAAAGCCTGGAAGCTCATCGCCGTTGCCGTGATCGCGCTCGGCGCTGGCGCGAAGAAGATCTTCGGCGATCGCGACAAGGCGTAGCGCCAGGGCCGAACAGCCGTCATGAAACTCCTTCTGCTACTACTCAGCGGCGCCAAGTTCGGCAAGCTCGCCATGAGTTCCGGCACCATGCTGGTATCGGTGTTCGCGTATGCGCTGGTCTATGGCTGGCGCTATGCGGCCGGCTTCGTGGTGTTGCTGTTGTGCCACGAGATGGGCCATTACATTGCCGCCCGTAAACGTGGGCTGGCGGTGGGCGCGCCGACGTTCATCCCGTTCGTGGGCGCATGGATCGAACTCAAGGACATGCCGCACGACGCCGAGACCGAAGCTTACGTCGGCATGGCAGGCCCAATGGCCGGCACGCTGGCGGCGGTGGCGTGCTATTTCATCGCGCGCAGCGAGGGAAGTTCATTGCTGCTGGCGGTGTCGTACGCCGGATTCTTCCTGAACCTGTTCAATCTCATTCCCTTGCCACCATTCGATGGCGGACGCATCACCGCAGCGGTGTCACGCCGTATCTGGATAATCGGCGTACCGGTGCTCGTTGCTCTGTTTTTCTACCGGCCCAGCCCGATGTTGATCCTCATCGCCGTGTTGGCGGCACCGCAATTGTGGCGGGCGATCAAGGGCGAAGCGGATCCGGCCTACTACGCCGTATCGGCCGCAACACGGATGGAATATGGTGCGCTGTATGTCGGGCTGGCTGCGTTCCTGGCGATCATGACGCACGATGTGCATGAGATGCTCGTCGGCGCCGCCCGGGTGACGGGCCACGGATAAACGGGAGGCGACCATGGATGAGTCATCGGAACTGATCAAGCGCCTTGCGCTGCTTGAAGACGACATCCTGCTGGCGCGATGGCGCCAGGGCGGCTTCGCCGAAGCCGCACGGCCATACGCCGAGGCCGAATTGGCGCGCCGCGGTCTCGATCCTCATCGGGACGTGCTCGCGGTACAGTCCGAGCCGGAAGGTTCCGCCGAAGTCGTGACCATCTACGCTGCCGCGACCGTCACGGACGCCAACGTGTTGTGCGCCATGCTCGAATCCGAAGGCATTCCTGCATGGGTGCCCGACGCCAACACCGCGCAATTCGATCGCCTGTATGCCGTGGCGCTGGGGTGGTCGCGCGTGCAGGTTCCCGCCGCGTGCGAAGCGCAGGCCCGCGAACTCGTCGCCGCTTTCGGGCAAGGGGCGCTGGCGGTCGCCGACGAAGCCGACGATACGTCCGCCGGGTCGGGTGAAGCGCTCGCCGACGCGCGCCGACGGACACGCTACCGGTTCATGGCGCTCGCGGTCGTTCTCGTTGCTGTGTACAAGCTCGTGCTCGGTGCTGTGCTGGCGCACCAACTGGCGGCGGTTCCGCATATGGCTTTTCTGGCGGTCGCCTTGCCGGCGGCGTTTGCGATCGGGGCTGCACTGCTTGTCTTTGGGAGAGCCGCTGCCGTGGGCGTCTTCACTGGCTACGCACTGGCGAGCCTGGGGCTCACGCTCGGCATGCAGCAGGACATTGGCACTGCGTGGGCGGCGATCCTTTGGGATGCGGGACCGGCTGCGGTGATCGCCTGGTGCGCCAGAGGCTGGCAGCGTCTGGGGTATCTGGCGCCTGTCCGCGCTGGATAGACCTCCACTCCGCTGCGATCAGCGGCAGAAATCCCGCCCGCCCGCGCGGTAGATGAAAGCGGTTTTCGTCCCGTCGTCCGCGCCGCGCGGCAGCGTGGTCAGCAACTTTGCATAGAGTCGTTCCGCCGCATCGAGCGTATCCGACTCCTTGCCTTCAGGCACCGTCACGCGGAACGAGAATTCCGCCACCACGAATGTCTGGCCCGGCGAGGTCGCCCACAGCGTCATGCCGGGCGATGCTTTCAGCGCAGCCCAACGCCAGCGCGGAAGATCGACGTCGGTCTGCTCGATGGACAGATCGTTCACGACCGCCAATCGCGTCGAAGCCGGCAACGACGACAGGGCGGGAAAGATCCTGACCGCCTCGCCCGCGTTGGCGAGCGCCACGGTCTTGTCGACGTCCACGGTGGCCGATCGCGACAGCCACACATGGTCGGGCGGCGTGATGTCTTCTTCGAGCTTGGTCCTGGACTTCTTGCCCCGGGCTTCGACCGTCGTTGCGATGACGGCGGCACGGTCGGCTCGGCGCAGTTTGAGCGTCAGTTCGCGCTTGGCGCCTTCGATGCGTTCGCGCAGAACCCATCCGGCGTCACGCAGGGAACACTGATGCGGCACGTCGTAGTAGCGCACCGTCTGGTGCTCGATGGCCTCGCGCCTGTCGCCGAGGGTGGCGCCGGAATCCCGCGCCGCCCTGGCGGCGATGGCGGCGATGCGCCTTATGTCATTGTCTGGATTGGTGGGCGAAAACTGCGCCGGGTCCAGATCGATCTTGTACTCGCGCGTCATGCGCTCGGCCTGCACGCCATTTGCGGCGATGCAGGCACAGACGAGCGCAATGGCGCGCGCGTGGATCATTCCAGGCCCTGGCTGGCGAGGTATTCGTCGTAGGTGCCGCGATAGTCGACGATCTGCCCGTCGGTCTTGATTTCGATGATGCGCGTTGCCAGCGACGACACGAACTCGCGGTCGTGCGAGACGAAGAACAGCGTGCCGGTGAAATCGGCCACGCCCGAGTTGAGCGATTCGATCGATTCCATGTCCAGGTGGTTGGTCGGCTCGTCGAGCAGCAGCACGTTCTTGCGCTGGAGCATCAGCTTGCCGAACAGCATGCGGCCTTGCTCGCCACCGGAGATCACGCGCACCGGCTTCTTGACCTCATCGCCCTTGAACAGCAGGCGACCCAGCGTGCCGCGGATCAGTGTGACAGCGTCATCGCCGTCGTAGCCCCCTTCGCGCACGTAACCGCTGATCCAGTCGGTGAGGTTCTCGTCCGAATCGAACTCGGCGGCGTGATCCTGCGCGTAATAGCCGAGCCTGGCCTTCTCGGCCCACTTGATGGTGCCTTTCTGCGCCGTAAGTTCGCCCATCAGCAGGCGGAGCAGGGTGGTCTTGCCCACGCCGTTCTCGCCGATGATCGCCACCTTGTCGCCGGCATCGATCGCCAGCGTCAGCTTCTTGATGATGGGCTTGTCGGCTTCGTAGCCGAAGGTGAGGTTCTCGATCTCGACGGCCTGGCGGTGCAGCTTTTCCTTCTCGTCGTAGTCGAAGCGGATCCACGGGTACTGACGCGACGAAGGCTTGAATTCCTCGATCTTGATTTTTTCGATCTGCTTGGCGCGGCTGGTGGCCTGACGCGCTTTCGACTTGTTGGCCGAGAAGCGGCGTACGAACTCCTGCAATTCAGCGACCTTCTCCTTGGCGCGCGCGTTGTCGCGCGCCTGCTGTTCGCGCGCCTGCTGGGCAGCTTCCATGTAATCGTCATAGTTGCCCGGATACACCTGGATGCGACCGTAATCGAGGTCGGCCATGTGCGTGCACACCTGGTTCAGGAAGTGGCGGTCGTGGCTGATGATGATCATCGTGCTGTCACGGCCGTTGAGCACGTTTTCCAGCCAGCGGATGGTGTTGATGTCGAGGTTGTTAGTCGGTTCGTCCAGCAGCAGGATCTCGGGGTTGGCGAACAGCGCCTGGCACAGCAGCACGCGCAGCTTCCAGCCCGGCGCCACTTCGCTCATCGGCCCGAAATGCTGTTCGGTGGGGATGCCCACGCCCAGCAGCAGCTCGCCGGCCCGCGCCTCGGCCGTGTAGCCGTCGTACTCGGCGAACTTGCCTTCGAGTTCGGCCGCGTGCATGTAGTCCTCTTCGGTCGCCTCCGGGTTGGCGTAGATGGCGTCCTTTTCTTTCATGCACGCCCACATTTCGGCGTGACCCTGCATGACCACGTCGATCACGCGCTGGTCTTCATACGCGAACTGGTCCTGTTTGAGGAAAGCCATGCGCTCGCCGGAATCCAGCGCAACGTTGCCGGCGGTGGGGTCGAGCACGCCGGCCAGAATTTTCATGAAAGTCGACTTGCCGGCGCCGTTGGCACCGATCAGGCCGTAGCGATTGCCGTCCCCGAATTTGACTGAGACGTTCTCGAACAGGGGCTTGGCCCCGAACTGTTGGGTGATGTTATTGGCGATCAGCACAGCGGCTTCCTTCTCGGGGGGGGGACGGCAGTCGCGCGCTGCCGTAAGCGTGAAAAAACCCTTAATTATATCCGCGTCGGGCTCGGGCGGATTTTCGACCGCCCAAAATTCAAACGAGCGTTCAACATTTTTGTCAGATTGCACGCAAAAAAATGTCAGAAACGCGCTTGCGCCCGGTAACAAAGTTGTGCACCATCAGCGCACAAAACATAAAACGCCAGATTCGCAAGTACCCAAAAAAGCGGACGGCACGGCGCTCGGGCAGGCGCCAGGAGGCAAGGAGACATCTCTCGCTATTTACGCATGACTGCGTGAATACGCATCCGTACGTCCCGACCCTCCGAAAGAATCAAGAAACGCGGTGCGACCAATCGCGCCGTAGCCATGCACGCGCTTCGGCAGAGACCGGTAGCACGTGCCTTAAAAGGAGGATGGAGATGAAGGTGCGTCAAACGGGCAGCGTAGGTCTTTCCACGCTCGCCATCATGCTGCTGCTCAGCGTCACGCTCACCGCTTGCGGTGGTGATGACAACAACAATGACTCCGCTGCACCGTCAGGGACGAGTAGTTCCAGCAGCTCGAAATCGTCGAGCTCTACGAGTTCCACGACTTCATCTTCCAGTTCGGCGACTTCGTCCGTATCGTCGAGCGCGGCTTCATCGTCGTCGAGCGTTGCTTCTAGCAGCTCATCGTCGGTTGCATCGAGCAGTTCGTCGTCAGTCGCTTCGTCGAGCTCCTCCAGCGCAGTCAGCTCGTCGAGCAGTTCGGCCGCTTCGTCTTCGTCGTCCAGCAGCGTTGCCAGCTCTTCGTCGTCAAGCTCGGTGGCGTCGTCGTCGAGCAGTTCTGTTGCCTCGTCGTCTTCGTCCAGCGTTGCGAGCTCTTCGAGCAGTTCGGTGGCGTCCTCGTCCAGCAGTTCGTCGTCATCGAGTGTTGCGGCGCTTCCGTGGACCGCGTCGACGCTGCTTATGGGGACTGGCGGCACGGCAATCGCAGCTACTCCGTCGTTCACGGTCGATGGCAATTCGGTCAGCATGACTGCAAAGACGGGTAAGTTGACCAGCACTGGCGAGGGCTTCTATCTGGTCAGCGTGCCAGTGACGGGCGACTTCACGCTGACTGCACGACTCTCCTCCGTCTCCGCGCTGACGTACAGCAACTCTCTGCAATACCGGGTCGGGCTGATTGCATACGACACCACCACCTCCGCCACGGCGGCGAACATCTTTGCCAACGTTGGCATTGGGACCGATGCGACTGGCACGACGAGCTGGATTCCGGCCGAGGCCTATCGCGTGACCGCTGGCAACACCGTTGGCAAGGGCTCGACCACGAGCACCAACTCACCCATTGGCTATGGCGTGGGCGTCTACCTGAAGCTCGTGCGTGCCGGCAACGTTTATACCTCGTATTTCGCGCCGATCCCGACAGGAGGTGGGGCGCCGGTGTATGAACTGGTCGCCGCGGGCGTTTCCCTTACCAATCGCACGATGACGAGCACCGTCAACACGATGTCCGTGGGCCTGATGATGGCTCCGGGCGCCCAGTCCACCGTTCAGTTCGACGAAATCACCCTGACCCAACCCTAGGCCAGGCGGGTCGCAATCCGGATCGGCAAAGAGAGTCCGGATGTGGGCTCTCTTGCCAGCTTGTCCTCCCGGTTCCCTGGCCGGGCGGAACCCATTCTTTCAGGAGACAAACCGTGGCAAACCAACGCTTCATCCGTACCAGCATCCTGCTGACTTCGCTTCTGGCCGCCGTGTCGCTGACCGCTTGCGGTGACGACAACGACGACAACAGCAGCGCGACCAGTTCGTCGTCGAGCACGTCCTCGACTTCCAGCAGCAAGTCGTCGTCCAGCGCTTCGACGAGCAGCACGTCGTCCTCGACTTCATCGACTAGCAGCAGCACTTCGTCGACGAGCAGTAGCACATCGTCGACCGCTGGCCATACCTCGGTGACCGCCACGACCTGGTCAGAGACGTTCGATGCTGCCGATATCGATGCGCTCGTCAAAGCGGACTATGCCGCATGGCCTTCAAATTCCGCGGTGCCGCTCTACATCAAGGTCGGTAACTCCGTGACTGCCGGCGGAGGAGCACTTACGCTTGCCAACGGTCGCCTGCTCATCGGCGCAGCAAGCAGTACCGCAAGTACCGCGACGGAAGCTCCTGACGGCATTTTCAACATGTCAGGCAAGACCTGCACTTTGGTCGTCAACACCACCGCGGCATCGGGCAGCGCATTCCAGGTCTTCGTCAATAACAGCACTACGTCGGCCGCCAGCACTACCTCTCCGTTGGGGGCCGCTTCGCGTGTCTGGAACCAGGCGCCTACCGTTGGCGCCAATACGATCACCTTCGCTCTGACGGCCGCGGATTACCACTCCGATAAAGCTTTCGTCCAACTGAGAGCCGACTCGGCCACATCGCTGACTATCGACAGCATTCAGATGACATGCAAGTAAGCGGGGTGAGATCAGACGCGTCGTTCGCGCGCGGTCCAGAATTCGCACTGAATGCGCCGATCGTGAAATAAGCCGCGTCACTCAGGCCGCTGCATAAAAGGCCCGCCCGTATCAAGCGCCCCGATCGCGGCAGTGGTCGGGGCGTTTTCATTTGCGGGCGAGGCGAAGTTTGGTGCTTTGCGCGACACAGCGTCGGCGCCACGACCAGCATCTCGAACACATTACGCCGGCATTTCGGCGCCCTCGGGCGCCGTTGTCATTTGTCGTGCCATTGGGTGGGCATTCATTCGACCATTGGAACTTCGGCGGTGGATACGATTTCGTCTCATGAAGCGCCCCGGCAATATTCCAGATGCAAGGACATTTCTGTCGCTTCTGCCGCAGTTTCGCTAGGTCGAGGCGAAGATCTCCTGTGTCGTGCGGTGCAAATTCCTAGTGACATGCTCCCTCTCGCTGTAGGTGTTAGGGCGGGGTTGCGATGTATCAGAAACGATGGCGAAGCGCCTCGAAAGAATCTCCCGTCCAGCAGGCCCGATCGGCGATGGAACCGGAAACACAAGGAAAACCGGATCGCTGGGTTTGCACCACTCGAGGAGACTCTTCATGAAGAAAAACACTTTCGCCCGTACCGGCAGCGCACTGTTGCTTTCCCTGTTCGCGGCCGCCACGTTGACTGCGTGCGGCGACGATGACGACAACGGCAACGACGCAGCATCGTCCAGCACGTCGTCATCGTCCAGCAGCAAGTCGTCCTCATCGAGCAGCTCTTCTTCCAGCAGCGCATCGAGCGTCTCGTCGTCGGATTCGTCGAGCGTTTCGTCGTCCGCGTCGTCGTCGGTTTCGTCTTCGACCGCTGCGGCTGCGTTCTTCGACGCTGCCGATCTGGACGCGCAAGGCTGGTTCGCGTTCAACGACGAGACCAAGGGTCTCAAGTACATCGTGGGTGCCACGCCCGACGGTTCGGTGCAGAACAGCTGGGTGATGGATGGCACGCAGGCGGCCACCGGTCAGCAGTTCATCTACGGCTACCCAAACACCCTGACGGGGACCGACGCAGGCAATGCGCGCTTCAATGCCGTCAAGGCGCCGGGCACGGACACCAGCCTGTACACGATGACGGGTGCGATCGATTTGCCGAAGGCGGGTGCCGCCAGCGACTACGCTTCGGGTGGTAGCGTGGTGTTCAAACTGCCGAGCTGCAGCAGCTTCGTCATGACGGTCGCGGCGACGGGCGACATCTACTACCAGGTGTCGACCAGCTCCGACGGCATCAACTGGACGTCCAAATTCATGTCGCCGACGGACAAGGCGAGCAAGCTGGCCAAGGGTACGTACGAGCAGGACATCACCCAGTACGCGACCAGCACCACCCCGATCTACGTGAAGATCACCGGCGGCCGCACCGGCAGCCTGTACATCCACCGCGTCAAGATCAAGCAGTAAGCGGGCAACGTCACCCCGTGCGGGTGATTGCCCAACAAGAAAAAGCCCTTCCCGCGTGAGCCGGAAGGGCTTTTTCTTGCTGGGCGTCCCGACGACTACCACACCCCGAGTGCTTCGAGCTGCTTTGTGGCGGCACCGGCCCAGTCGCGGTTGGCAATCGGGCTGGCGGGGCTGGGATGCAGGACGCGTCCGATGCGCAATCCCAGGCCTTCGCCCGCAATGGCGATACGCTGTTCGGCCCACGCGCCCACGCCGATCACCCATTCCGGTTCGAGCACTTCGATCAGCGTGCGCAGATGGGCATCGCACGCTGCCAGCAGGGGTTGTTGTTCCGTGGCGGGCAGCTTGTCCGGTGTGACGTTGCGGCCTTCGTCGAAGAAGGCCAGCGGGCAATAGTTGGCGACGAAGTGATCGGCGAAGAACGCCTCCGCCGTGCCAAAGCGCTGCTGGAACAGCCCCCACAGACGGCGACCGCTCACCTCCGAGCGCTGTACGTTGAAGCCTTCGATCGGCCGCTTGGGATTCTGCTCGGCGGGTCCGATGACGTTCGCTTCGATGCCCATCCACTCGCGTACCGCGTTGATCTCGCCGAACGGCACGCCGGTCTGCACCATGCCGAACGGGCCGGGATTCATGCCCACGAAGACGACCTTTTTCTTCGAGTCCCCGAAGCGGCGCAGATAGATTTCGTTCGGCGCCCAGGCGTAATCCAGCGGGTTGTAGACATGCGTAACGGGCGGAGCGAATCGCATGGCCCCGACCGTATCGGACAGCGTCTTGGCTGCAGCGACCAGCAGGTCAGCGCGGGAAGATTTTTTCGTCATGAGATCGTTTGCGGAGGAGGGTCGTCACCCCACGGCGCCACCTTCAGCAGCAGCAACATGCCGGGGACCGTGAGCGCCAGACACAAGAGGAAGAAGTTGAACCAGCCGAGCCCTTCGACGAGCCACCCGGCCGAAGCGTTGATCAGCGTGCGCGGCACCGCCATCAGGCTGGTGAACAACGCCAATTGCGTGGCCGTGTAGGCCGGATGCGTCGAGCGCGCGATGAATGCCACGAATGCGGCGGTACCCAGCCCGACGCCCAGCGCTTCGAGGCCGATCACCACTGCCAGCACGGCCAGGCGCGAGCCGTCGGGGGCCGCGGGACCGAGCCACGCCAGCCACGCAAAGCCGGCAACGGCCAGCGCCTGCACCACGCCGAAGATCCACAGCGCGCGATTGATGCCGGTGCGCACCATCCACAGCCCGCCCAACAGGCCGCCGATCACATTGGGCCACAGCCCCGCGTGCTTGGCGACGATGCCGATGTCGGTCTTTGAAAAACCCATCTCCAGGTAGAACGGTGTTGCCAGTGCCGTGCACAGCGAGTCGCCCAGCTTGTAGAGCAGGATGAACGCGAGCACCAATGCAGCGTCGCGCCAACCCTTGCGGGTGATGAATTCGTGGAAGGGTTCGATCACGGCCTGCCGCAGGCTGCGCGGCGGCTTGATCGCCGCACCGGGTTCGCGCACGGCGAGCGTCATCAGCAGGCCGGGCAGCATGAACAATGCCGTGACGATGAACACCTGCGACCAGGGCAGGTGATCGGCAAGAATCAACGACAGCGATCCAGGCACCAGCCCCGCGAGCTTGTAGGCGTTCACGTGGATGGCGTTGCCGAGCCCGAGCTCTTCATCGTGCAAAAGCTCGCGGCGGAACGCATCGAGCACGATGTCGAGCGTGGCGGACAGAAACGCTACCAAGGCGGTCAGCGCAACGATCAAGGCGAGGTCATCGCGCGGCGACAGATTGCCCAGCCACGCCACGACGGCGAGCAGGGCGACGTGCGTGACCGCCATCCAGCCGCGCCGGCGCCCGAGCCACGGCAGCGCATAACGGTCGAGCAACGGCGACCACAGGAACTTCCAGGTGTACGGAAACTGGATCAGCGCGAACGCACCGATCGCCTTCAGGCTCAACCCTTCCGTCTTCAGCCACGCGGGTACCAGGTTCAGCAGCAGATACAGCGGCAGGCCCGACGAGAAACCCGTGAAGATGCAGATGAGCATGCGGCGCGACATCAAGGCGCGCAGGGCGGAGGGCTTCTGGTCAGCAGTCATCGGGTGTCAGAGGGGGCTGCGCTGGCAACAAAAAGCCCGGCGAGCGAGACATTCCGGCCGGGCCACGGGATCGATCACGATCGCCGAGCATTATCGGGGAGGACACCCCCTGCGGCAATGACGAAGCGCCTGGCTTCGGTCTTTACGCCGACTGACACACCTCGTAACAACCGTAATGGCATGCGCAAAAGGGCCCTCCCGGGGCGGTGCTACGATCCGCCACAATTCAGCGCAAACCCGCACGGGAAGGCGCTTTGCATTTGTACCCGAGGATATTTTCATGGCCGAGCGCGACCCCGCTTCCACACCCGTCATGGTGGTCAACGATGAGGTGCCGCGTCGACGGCGCTGGCCATGGATCGCGGCAGCCCTGATCGTCTGTCTCGCCGCCGGGGGAGCATGGACGTGGCAACGCTCGCATGCCGGCGCGGCTGCCACGACGGCCGCCACCAAGTCGGGCAACAGCGGGCGTGGCGGCGCGGGCGGCAATGCCAAGCGCACCATTCCTGTACAGGCCGTGCCGGTTACCAAGGGCGACCTGCATGTCTACTTCAGCGCGCTCGGCACGGTCACTTCGCCCAACTCGGTGATCGTGCGGCCGCGCGTCGACGGCCAGCTGATGCGCATGGCGGTGAAGGAAGGCGACATCATCAAGGCCGGGCAACTCATCGCCGAGATCGATCCACGCCCCTTCCAGGTCCAGCTCGAACAGGCGCAGGGGCAACTGGCACGCGACAACGCGCAACTGCAGAACGCGCAGCTCAATCTCGTTCGCTACAAAACACTGCTGGAGCAGGAGTCCATCGCTCCGCAACAGGTAGAAACACAGGAAGCGTTGGTGCGCCAGTACCAGGGCACCATCAAGGCCGATCAGGCCGCGGTCGACAGCGCCCGCCTGCAACTCACCTACAGCAAGGTCGTGGCGCCGGTCGGCGGCCGGCTTGGCCTGCGCGTGGTCGATCCGGGCAACGTGGTGCGCGCTTCCGACACGACCGGCATCATCACGGTCAATCAAGTGCAGCCGATCAACGTGCTCTTCACGCTGCCCGAAACGCAGTTGCCCACCGTCATGAAGCCGCTCCTGTCGGGGGCCCGCCTGCCTGTGCAGGCATGGGACCGCGAGCAGAAGAACATGCTCGCCGAGGGGCGGGTGGCCTCGTTCGACAACCAGATCGACACCACGACCGGCACGGTCAAGCTCAAGGCTCAATTCCCCAACGCCGACTTCGGCCTGTTCCCCAACCAGTTCGTCAACGTGAAGCTGCTGGCGGAGACGCGCAAGGACGTCACGCTTGCGCCTTCCGCAGCCGTGCAGCGTGGGCGGGACGGTGCATTCGTGTATCTGGTCCAGCCGGACAGTACCGTGACGCTGCGTCGTGTCACGCTCGGCCCCGTCGAGAACGATCGCGTTGCCATCGAAAAAGGGCTGGCGCCGGGCGACGTTGTCGTCACCGATGGCATCGACCAACTGCGCGAAGGCGTGAAAGTCGAGGTCGCCGACGCCACCGCGCTGCTCACGCCGAAAGCGCGCAAGGGCCGCCGTCAACATGACGCTGGCAACGCCAGCGCGCCGGCTGCGGCAGACCCCGCCGCCAACGACGGCAAAGCCGCCCGCGCCAGGCCGGCGGATGCCGAGCCGCGCAAGCCGGCCGCAGCGGAAGCAAATGTCACGCAGGGCGATGCGCCTCCACCCGCCGAAGCGCGCAAGGGCGGCTGGGCGCGCAATGATGACGGCACGCCTCCGTCCGACGAGCAGCGCGCCAAATGGCGCGCCGACCACGGCGCCGCCAGCGCACCCCAAGCCAGCGCGACACGGTGAGCGGCATGAACCCGTCGCGCCCATTCATCGAGCGGCCGGTAGCGACCTCGCTGCTGATGCTGGCGATCCTGCTCGCCGGTCTGGTCGCACTGAAGGTACTGCCGATCTCGGCCCTGCCTGAAGTCGACTATCCGACCATCCAGGTCACCACGCTGTACCCGGGTGCGAGCCCCGACGTCATCACGTCGACCATCACCGCGCCGCTGGAGCGCCAGTTCGGCCAGATGCCGGGACTGGTGCAGATGTCCTCGCAGAATTCGGCGGGCGCGTCGGTCATCACCCTGCAATTCGATCTCGACCTCTCGCTCGACGTTGCCGAGCAAGAGGTGCAGGCCGCCATCAACGCGGGCGGCAACCTGCTACCCACCGATCTGCCCAGTCCGCCGATCTACAGCAAGGTCAATCCCGCCGACGCGCCGATCATGGCGCTGGCGATCACCTCGCGCACCATGCCCTTGCCGCGCGTGGAGGACATGGTCGATACCCGCATCGCGCAGAAGATCTCGCAGGTGCCGGGGGTCGGCCTCGTTACTTTGTCAGGCGGACAGCGTCCGGCTGTGCGCGTGCAGGTGAATCCGCGCGCGCTGGCCTCGGCCAGCCTGTCGCTGGAAGATGTGCGCACCGCCATCACCAACGCCAACGCCAAGGCTGCCAAGGGCAACTTCGATGGCCCACAGCGCTCGTCGGCCATCGACGCCAACGACCAGTTGCGCGAAGCGTCCGAATACAACAGCCTCGTGCTCGCCTATCGCAACGGTGCGGCCATCCGCCTGTCGGACGTCGCCAGCGTCGTCGAGTCGGCCGAGAACACGCGGCTCGCCGCGTGGGCCGACAAGACGCCGGGCATCATCCTCAACGTGCAGCGCCAGCCGGGCGCCAACGTCATCCAGACCGTCGACCGCATCAAAGAACTGCTGCCGCAATTGCGCGACGCGCTGCCGTCATCGGTCGACGTGACCGTGCTGACCGATCGCACCACCACCATCCGCGCTTCGATCGAAGACGTGGGATTCGAACTGGCGCTCGCCATCGCATTGGTGGTGATGGTGATCTTCCTCTTCCTGCGCAACCTCGCCGCAACGGTCATCCCGGCGGTGGCGGTGCCGCTGTCGCTGATCGGCACGTTTGGCGTGATGTACCTGACGGGTTTTTCGGTCAACAACCTGACGCTCATGGCGCTGACCATTGCCACCGGTTTCGTGGTGGACGATGCGATCGTCATGATCGAAAACGTCGCCCGCTATCTCGAAGATGGCGATACGCCCCTGCAGGCGGCGCTGAAGGGTTCGAAGCAGATCGGCTTTACGATCATCTCGTTGACCATTTCGCTCATCGCCGTGCTCATTCCGCTGCTGTTCATGGGCGACGTGGTTGGCCGCCTGTTCCGCGAATTCGCCATCACGCTGGCGGTGTCGATCCTGATTTCCGCCGTGGTGTCGCTCACGCTCACGCCCATGATGTGCGCGCGCCTGCTGCGCCACGTGCCCGAAGAAAAGCAGGGGCGCTTCTATCACGCCAGCGGTCGATTCTTCGATGCCGTCATCGCGCGTTATGGACGCATGCTGCAATGGGTGCTCGACCATCAACCGCTCACGCTGCTGGTGGCCGTCGGCACGCTGGTGCTGACGGTGCTGCTCTATGTGTGGGTGCCGAAGGGTTTCTTCCCGGTGCAGGATACGGGCGTCATCCAGGGCATCGTCGATGCGCCGCAGTCGGTATCGTTCGACGCCATGGCCGAACGTCAGCAGGCGCTGGCCGCGCTGGTGCTGAAAGACCCGGACGTGGAAAGCCTGTCATCGTTCATCGGTGCCGATGGCAGCAACTCGGCACTCAACAGCGGGCGACTGCTCATCAACCTCAAGCCCCTGTCGGAGCGCAGCGCGCGCGCCGACGAAATCGCCAAGCGCATCCAGGCGAGTGCGCAGAAGCTGCCCGGCATGTCGCTTTACCTGCAACCGGTGCAGGACCTGACCATCGAAGACCGCGTCAGCCGCACGCAATATCAATTCACTTTGCAGACGGCCGACCCGGACGTACTCAATGAGTGGACGCCGCGCCTGGTCGAGCGCTTGCAAACACTGCCATCGCTGCATGACGTGACGAGCGATCTGCAGAACGGCGGCCTGCAGGCTTACATCAACATCGACCGCGATGCCGCCGCGCGCCTGGGCGTGTCCGTCGCCGCCATCGACAACGCGCTCTACAACGCCTTCGGCCAGCGCATGGTGTCGACCATCTTCACGCAATCGAACCAGTACCGCGTGGTGCTCGAAGTCGCGCCGGAGTTCCAGAAAGGCATGGCCGCGCTCAACGAGCTGTACGTGCCGGGCTCGGTGGTGCAGCCGGCAACGCTCGCCAACGGGCAGGTGAACAATTCGCGCAGCAGCACCGTGCAGGTTCCGCTGTCTGCCGTGGCGCACGTCGTGGAGCGCACCGGTCCGCTCGTCATCAACCACATCGGCCAATTGCCGGCGGCTACCGTGTCGTTCAACGTCGCGCCCGGCGCATCGCTTGGCGAAGCGGTCGCGGCGATCCGCCAGGCCGAGCAGGAACTGGGCCTGCCGGTGGCGATCAAGACCAGCTTCCAGGGCGCGGCGCTGGCGTTCCAGGCTTCGCTCTCCAACGAGCTGTGGTTGATCCTCGCCGCCATCGTCACGATGTACATCGTGCTCGGCGTGCTCTACGAGAGCTATATCCATCCGATCACCATCCTGTCGACGCTGCCTTCGGCCGGCGTCGGCGCGCTGCTCGCCTTGATGATGGCGCGCTCCGAGCTGTCGGTGATCGCCATCATCGGCATCATCCTGCTGATCGGCATCGTCAAGAAGAACGCCATCATGATGATCGACTTCGCGCTCGAAGCCGAACGCGAAGAAGGCAAGACCCCGCGCGAGGCGATCTACCAGGCGTGCCTGCTGCGCTTCCGTCCGATTCTCATGACCACCATGGCGGCCCTGTTGGGCGCACTGCCCCTGATGATCGGCACCGGCATGGGGTCCGAACTGCGTCATCCGCTCGGCATCACCATGGTCGGCGGCTTGATCTTCAGCCAGGTGCTGACGCTGTTCACCACGCCTGTGATCTACCTTGCGTTCGATCGGCTGGCGCACTGGCGTCGTCGCCGCAGCGCGCCAGCCCAGCCGGGCGCGCAACTGGCCTGACGCGATGAACCTTTCGGCGCTCTTCATCCATCGCCCCGTCGCCACCACGCTGCTCACGCTGGGCATCGTGCTGGCCGGCATAGCAGGTTTTGCGTTGCTGCCGGTGTCGCCGTTGCCGCAGGTGGACTTTCCCACCATCTCGGTGAACGCCTCGCTGCCGGGGGCCAGCCCCGAGACGATGGCGGCTACCGTGGCCACGCCGCTGGAACGCACGCTGGGCCGCATCGCCGGCGTGACGGAAATGACCTCGACCAGCGCGCTGGGCTCGGCCCGCATCGTGTTGCAGTTCGATCTGTCGCGCGACATCAATGGCGCGGCGCGCGACGTGCAGGCCGCCATCAACGCCGCGCGCGCCAACCTGCCGACCATGCCGCGCAATCCGACGTACCGGAAGGTGAACCCTGCCGATGCGCCCATCATGATCCTGGCGCTGACGTCCGACTCGGCCACGCAAGGGCAGTTGTACGACCGCGCGTCGACCTTCCTTGCGCAAGAGTTGCTGCACGTCGACGGCATTGGTGACGTGAGTGTGTCGGGCAGCGCATTGCCGGCCGTGCGGGTGGATCTCAACCCGCAGCAGTTGGCACGTTACGGCGTGTCGACCGAGGATGTGCGCACGGCCATTGCCAACAGCAATTCCAACCGGCCCAAGGGCGCGCTCGAAGCCGACGGCCGTCGCTGGCAGATCTACGCCAACGACCAGGCTTCCGCCGCCGCCGACTACCAGCCGCTGATCGTCGCCTACCGCAACGGTGCGGCGGTGCGCCTGTCCGACGTGGGGCGCGTGAGCGAAGGCACGCAGGACGAGCGCAATGCCGGCTCGGCCAACGGCAAGCCTTCGGTGCTGCTGGTGCTCTATCGTGAGCCGGGTGCCAACATCATCGAGACGGTCGATCGCGTCAAGGCGTTGATGCCGCGCCTCGAAGGCGAGATTCCCGCGTCGATGAACCTGC
This sequence comes from Uliginosibacterium sp. sgz301328, assembly GCF_041807905.1. Lineage (NCBI taxonomy): Bacteria > Pseudomonadati > Pseudomonadota > Betaproteobacteria > Rhodocyclales > Zoogloeaceae > Uliginosibacterium > Uliginosibacterium sp. sgz301328. Next base: position 18,842 of record NZ_JBGVSA010000027.1, on the reverse strand, counting down.
AGGTGGCGATGGATCGCTCGCCCACCATCCGCGCCTCGCTGCACGAGGTGGAGCGCTCCCTGGTGATCGCAGTGTTGCTGGTGATCGCGGTGGTGTTCGTTTTCCTGCGCAATGCGCGCGCGACGCTGATCCCGGCAGTGGCGGTGCCGGTGTCGCTGGTGGGCAGCTTCGCCGCGATGTACTTGTGCGGCTTCTCGCTCAACAACCTGTCTCTGATGGCGCTGGCGATCGCGACCGGCTTCGTCGTGGACGACGCCATCGTGGTGCTGGAAAACGCCTCGCGCCACATCGAAGAAGGCATCTCACCATTCCAGGCGGCCTTGCGAGGCGCGCGCGAAGTGGGCTTCACCGTGCTGTCGATGAGTCTGTCGTTGATCGCGGTGTTCATTCCGATCCTGTTGATGGGGGGGATTGTCGGGCGCTTGTTCCGCGAATTCGCCATCACGTTGTCGGTGGCCATCCTCATTTCGCTGGCGATTTCGCTCACCACCACGCCGATGATGTGCGCCCGCCTGCTGCGCGCCCCGGTGCCGGACGCGAAGCCTTCGCGCTGGCACGCATGGAGCGAGCGCGCGTTCACTGCGCTGCAATCGGGCTACCAGCGTTCGCTGGCGTGGACCATGAAGCACAGCTTCATCACGCTGGCCGTGCTGATCGCCACCGTGTGCCTCAACGTGTATCTGTACGCCATCGTGCCGAAGGGTTTCTTCCCGCAGCAGGATACCGGCCGCGTCAACGGCTCGATCCAGGGCGACCAGAGCATTTCGTTCCAGGCCATGCGCGTGAAGCTGGCGGACTTCATGAAGATCATCCAGGCCGACCCGGCCGTGGATAGCGTGACCGGCTTCACCGGCGGCAGCCGCACCAATAGCGGTCAGATGTTCATTCAGTTGAAGCCGCTTGCCGAACGCGGCGAGAGCGCACAGCAGGTCATCGATCGTCTGCGCGTGAAGCTCGACCGGGAGCCGGGCGCCAAGCTTTTCCTGCAGGCTGTGCAGGACATTCGCATCGGCGGCCGGCAGGCCAACGCACAGTATCAATTCACGCTGCAGGCCGACGACCTGGCGCAGTTGCGCGACTGGGAGCCGAAGATCCGCGTCGCGCTCTCCAACCTGCCGCAGCTCGAAGACGTGAATACCGACCAGCAGGAGAAAGGCCTGCAGACGACCATCACGCTCGATCGCGACGCGATGTCGCGGCTGGGCCTGACCACGCGCGCGGTCGATGCCGCACTCAACAACGCCTACGGTCAGCGTCAGGTATCGACCATCTACCGGCCGCTCAACCAGTACCGCGTGGTGATGGAGGTCGACAAGAATTTCCGCCAGGGGCCGGAGGCGCTGGACCAGCTCTTCGTGGTCAACTCGCGCGATGAGGTGGTGCCGTTCTCGGCCTTCGCGCGCTACACGCCGACCTACACTTCGCTCGGCGTGAATCACCAGGGCGGCTTCGCCGCATCGACGATTTCATTCAATCTGCCGGATGGCGTGTCGCTGTCGCAGGCGCAGGCGGCGGTGACAGACGCGCTGGCCAAGATCGGCGTGCCCAGCACCATCCACGGCAGCTTCCAGGGCACGGCCAAGGCATTCCAGGCCACGCTGGCGAGCCTGCCGTGGTTGATCCTCGCTGCCGTGCTCGCGGTCTACATCGTGCTGGGCATTTTGTACGAGAGCTACGTCCACCCGCTCACCATCATCTCGACGCTACCGTCGGCGGGCGTCGGCGCCTTGCTGGCGTTGCTGCTGTTCAAGACCGAGTTCTCCATCATCGCGCTCATCGGTGTGCTGCTGCTGATCGGCATCGTCAAGAAGAACGCCATCATGATGATCGACTTCGCGCTCGACGCCGAACGCCGCGAAGGGCTCGATTCGCGCTCGGCAATCCTCAAGGCCTGCTCGCTGCGCTTCCGCCCGATCATGATGACGACGCTGGCCGCCGTCTTCGGCGCAGTGCCGCTGGCCATCGGTGCCGGCGACGGCGCCGAGCTGCGCCGCCCGCTGGGCATCGCCATCATCGGTGGCCTGATGCTCTCGCAATTGCTCACGCTCTACACCACGCCGGTGGTCTATCTCTATCTCGACCGCTTCCGCCTGTGGTGCGGTCGCGCCTGGCAACGCACGCGCACCAGACAGCGCGTTTCGGACTCGCCCGTATGACTCCAACACTGCGTATTTCGATTCCCTTGATTGCCGCGCTGCTGTCGGCATGCACCGTCGGCCCCGACTATGTGAGGCCCGACGCACCGATATCGGCCAGCTACAAGGAAGACCCCAACTGGAAGCTTGCCGAACCCAGCGATACGGCACCGCGCGGCGCGTGGTGGGAGGTCTATGGCGACCCCGTGCTGAACGGACTTGCCGCACAGGTCGCGCCGGCCAATCAGAATGTCGCGGTCGCGCTGGCGCAATACCGGCAGGCGCAGGCGGCGGTGGCTTCGGCCGAATCGGCCTACTCACCGACAGTGGCCATCGATGGCTCGATGCAACGCTCGCGGACGACGGGGAGCAGCAGCAAGGCCGCATCCCTCGGCAACAGCGACAAGCTCAGCGTGCTCGACGCGAGCTGGGTGCCTGACCTGTGGGGGCAGGTTGCGCGCAGCGTGGAATCGAGCGACGCCACGGCGCAATCGAATGCCGGGACGCTTGCTTCGGTACGCCTCGCCGCCGAGGCTCAGCTCGTCCAGACGTATTTCCAGCTACGCGTGACGGACGAATTCCGCACGCTGCAGACGAACACCGTCGAAGGGTATGAGCGTTCGCTGCAACTGACGCAGAACCAGCGTGCCGCCGGTATCGTGAGTTCGGCCGACGTCGCACAGGCGCAGACGCAACTGGAGTCGGCGCGCGCCAGCCTGATCGATCTCGACGTGTCGCGCACGCAGTACGAGCATGCCATCGCCATTCTCATCGGCAAGGCGCCCGCCAATTTTTCGCTCGCCCGCGCGCCGCTGGTCGTGAAGCTGCCCGCGATTCCGGCGCAACTTCCGTCGCAACTGCTCGAACGTCGTCCCGACATCGCAGCGGCCGAGCGCAAAGTGGCTGCCGCCAACGCGCAGATCGGCGTGGCGCAGGCGGCGTACTACCCCAAGCTCACGCTCAGTGCGACGGGCGGTTTCGTCGGCAGCGAACTGGCCAACTGGATCAGCCTGCCCAACCGCGTGTGGGCCATTGGCGGCGCGCTGGCCGAGACGCTGATCGATGGTGGCGCGCGCAGCGCTCGCGTGGATCAGGCGCGGGCGGCCTACGACGCATCGGTGGCCCAGTATCGGCAGACGGTGCTGGGCGGCTTGCAGGAGGTCGAGGACAATCTCGCCGCGCTGCGCATCTACGCGCAGGAATACCAGGTCCAGCAACGCGCCGTGGCCGCCGCGCGCGAGGCCGAGCGCATCACGCTCAACCAGTATCGCGCCGGCATGATCACCTACGTGAACGTGGTGGTGGCGCAGGCCGCCACCAACAGCAACGAGCGCGCGGCCTACCAGCTACTGGGGCGGCAGTACACGGCCAGCATTACGCTCATCAAGGCGCTGGGCGGCGGTTGGGGCGGGCTGCCGCAGGAGTTGCAGCAACTGGGCAGCGCCAAGGGCAACTGATAGGCCCTGTTGTCGCTGCTACACGGAGGCGGTGGAGTCGCGCAGCACCAGCGAGGTGCCGATGGAGATGCGCGAGATATGCTTCTGCGGATTGGCGGCGCGGTCGATCAGCGAGTCCACGGCCAATTGCCCGAGCAGCGTGAGGTCGGAATGCAGAGTGGTCAGGGCCGGGATGCAGTAGGCGCTGACCGACAGATCATCGAAACCGATGACGGATGCATCGCCCGGCACCGAAAAGCCCCGCACGGTGAGTTTCTGCATCACGTTGATGGCGACCTCGTCAGCGACGGCGAAGAAGGCCGTGCTCCTGAGCTTGCCGGAGGCGTCGATCTGCGAATCGAGGATGCTGTCGTCGAGCGTGGCGAACACCTGCGAGCCGATGTTGACGTAGTGGCGTTCCGGATCGTACTGGATGCCCGCGTGCGCGAGTGCGGCGACGAATCCCTGGCGGCGCAGGTCCAGCGTCAGGCGCCGCTTGGTGCCGACGTGCACGATGTCGCGATGTCCCAGGTCGAGCAGGTGTTGCGTGGCCAGATAGCCACCGAGGTAGTAGTCGGGGCAGATGCTGTCGAAACGCATCATCGGATCGATGCCGTTGACGAGGATCGTCGGGCAGCCGAGCGCGGCCACGCGGTCGAGCACCGGGCGCTGGTCGACGCCGAGCAGGATCAGCGCTTCGGGCACGCCGTTCTGGAACAGGTGCATGTCCGAGATATCCGTTTGCCCGAGGGGCAACATCAGCATGTTGACCTCGATGGTGATCCCGCGCCGACGGCCGGTTTCGATCATCGATTTGACGACGTTCTCGTAGAACGTACCGCCGTAGGTGCCGACGCTGTATGTGATGACGGTGATCGAGCGGACGAGGTTCTCAGCCGGCTTCATCGTCGGCCAGCGCGTGAAGCCCAGCTCGCTCACCGCCTGGCGGACCTTTTCGCGATTCTCTTCGCTGACCCCTTCGCGGCCGTTCAGCACCTTCGAGATGGTGCCGATCGACAAGCCTGTCGCTTGCGCGATGTGTCGCAACCTCAGGGTTTCGGCCGGTTTACTGGGTGAGCTCGCCATTCACTGTCTCTCTGTCCTCTTTCGATGTGCCCAAAAGCAGACGGCTATTCTTCCTCAAGCTGATCGGTTTATCAAAAACGCGCGCCGGGGGATGCCGTCACCGACGGCATCCAGTGCATCCCGTTACCAGAAGAACTGTGTGTGCCCCTGCGAGCGCATCAGCGCTTCCATGAAGTAGTAGTCGCCGTAAGGCAGCATGTTGTCGTGCACGCCGGACCGCACGTGCGCGGCGCCGTGCGCGAGCATGCCCTGCGCCTTCGGGTCGCGCGTCAGGTCACAGGTTTCCAGCAGGCCGTCGAGCAGGCGGTCGGCGAAGGCGGTCCAGCGGCGGCGATCTTCGTCGGCGCTCACCGAGGCGAGGATGTACAGGCCGGCGCCGGTGATGGCGCCCGCCGAACTGTCGCGCCACGGCTTGGCATCGGCCGGCAGATAGAAATCCCACGCCGGTACCTTGTCCTGCCCCATGCTCTGTTCGAACTTCGCGGCCAGACGTTCGGCTGTCTGCTTGTAGAGCGGGTTGCCGGTGTAGAGGTAGCTCTGCGCGAAGCCGTGGATCATCCAGGCCTGCCCGCGCGACCAGAACGATTCATCGGCGTGGCCCTGGTGGGTTTCGCCCTGTCGCGGCTCGCCCGAGGCCGGATCGAAGACGAAGGTGTGGTACGAGCTGCCGTCTTCGCGGACCAGGTGGCGCATCGAAGTCATTGCATGCGCATCGGCGATCTCGCGATACGCGGCCGTTCCTGTTTCGATGCTCGCCCAGTACAGCAGCGCCAGGTTCTGCAGCGTGTCGGCGATGATGCGTCCGGCCGTGAAACGCGAACCCTGAGGGTTGCCGGGCTTCGGGTTCCAGGCACGGATGTAATTGCCGGAGGCGTCGAAGCGGCGGCTGAGTACATCCGCCGCTTTCAGTGCGAGTTCGCGCGCGGCCTCGTTGCCGGTCATCCTCCAGTCCGCCACGCAACTGAGCGAGAACTGGAATCCCAGGTCGTGATCGCAGGCGAGCGGTGTAGCGAGGATGTGGCGGAAAGCCTGCCGGCGCGCCTGGGCGGCCACGACGAATGCCGGGTCGCCGCTCAGTTGCGCCGCCAGCCAGTACTGGCCGGCCTGAAAGCTGATCACCCAATCGAAGGGGCCGCAGTACTCCCAGGAGTTGTCGCTCCTGCCCATCTTCGGATTGCGCAGACCCACGACCGGCATCATGGCCTTGAGGCGCGCCACGCATCGTTCGAGCGCCTCCTGATGCGCCGCGACCGTGCGGGATGAAGACGTGCGGTTGAAGTAGCCGTCGGATGCCATTTGCCTCGTGTCGATCATGTCCCAGCTCCTGAAAGAGAATGCCCCCACTAGGAAAAATTCTATCAGTTAAGAAAAATATTTCAATCGACGAAAAAATAAATCTGTTTCGTTGACTTTTCCACTAGTCGTACTAGACTCTCGATCACACAAGCTGATCAATCCATAAATCACATTTATTCGTGTGGTGCATGGCAGCGGAGATGCACGAGACAAACCGGGCTTCTATCTGTGGTTCCGAAGAAGCGGGATGCGGTGGAGGAGGGCAAGAATGGGTGTGGCGTCTGCGATGGCCCCAAACCGCAAGGGGAGGTGGTCCAACGAACTGAATGGATACAGCCTGCTGGCGGTATGGCTGGTGGGCTTCTTCGTTTTCACGTTCGGGCCGACGATCGCCTCGATCTATCTGTCGTTCACCGACTACGACCTGGTCAACGCGCCGTACTGGGTCGGGATGGAGAACTACGTTCGGATCGCCACGGACGACCCGAAATTCCGCGAATCGCTGCACGTTACCTTCATGTACGTGGCCATGTCGGTGCCGCTCAAGCTCTTGATGGCGCTGGCCGTTGCTATGGCGCTCAACAAGGGCCTCAAGGGGCTCACGCTCTACCGCGCGATCTTCTATCTGCCTTCGCTGCTCGGCGGCAGCGTCGCCATCGCCATCCTGTGGCAACAGTTCTTTTCCACGGACGGCATCATGACCTACCTGATGCGCTACCTCGGCTACGAGGGGCCCGGGTGGATCTCCACACCCGATCACGCCTTGCACACGCTGGTCATCCTGAGCGTGTGGCAGTTCGGCTCGCCGATGATCATCTTCCTCGCCGGGCTGCGCCAGATTCCGCGCGACATGTACGAAGCGGCCAGCATCGATGGCGCGAGCCGCGTGCGGCAATTCTTCCGCATCACGCTGCCGCTGCTCACGCCAGTGATGTTCTTCAACGTGGTCATGCAGACCATCGACGCCTTCAAGGCATTCACGCCCGCATTCATCGTCAGCAATGGCACGGGCGGTCCGGTGAACAGCACGCTGTTCTACACGCTGTATCTGTACCAGGAAGCCTTCGCCTTCCTGAGAATGGGCAACGCGTCGGCGCTGGCGGTGATTCTCGTCATCATCATCGCCGTGTTCACCGCGATTGCATTCGCCACGTCGAAACTGTGGGTGCACTACGATGACTGACGCAACGGTGGCCGCGACCCCGGCATTGCCCATGCGGGGCGAAAACGACGAGGTGCAGAAGAGCAGTCTTTTCAGGAGCGCGCTGCTGCACGCCGTCCTGATCGCGCTCTCCTTCATCATGCTGTATCCGCTGCTGTGGATGTTCGCCAGTTCGTTCCGCACCAACGGCGAGATCTACAACAATCTGTCGATCATTCCCGAGACGCTCAACCCGCGAAACTACATCGCCGGCTGGAACGCGCTGAAGGTGTCGTTCGGCACCTTCGCCTGGAACTCGCTCATCATCGCGGTGCTGACCGTCATCGGCAACGTGATGTCGTGCTCGCTGACGGCTTTTGCCTTCACCCGGCTGAACTATCGCGGCCGGCACTTCTGGTTCGCCATCATGCTCGGCACGCTGATGATGCCGCAGCACGCCGTGCTGATTCCGCAGTACGTGATGTTCCTGAAGATGGGCTGGATCGACACCTACCTGCCGCTGATCGTGCCCAAGTTCTTTGCGTGCGACGCGTTCTTCATCTTCCTGATGGTGCAGTTCTTCCGCCAGATTCCGCGCGAACTGGACGAAGCCGCTGTCATGGACGGCTGCGGACCGTGGCGCATCTACTTCCGGATCATCCTGCCCTTGTCGACGCCGGTGCTGGCCACGGCCGCGATCTTCTCGTTCATCTGGAGCTGGGGCGATTTCTTCGGCCCGTTGGTGTTCCTGAACGAAACCAAGTCGTACACCGTGCAACTCGGCTTGCGTTCCTTCGTCGATTCGACAGCCATATCGGACTGGGTCGGCCTGTTCGCCATGTCATGCCTGGCACTGCTGCCGGTGTTCTTCGTGTTCCTGTTCTTCCAGCGGCTGCTGATCGAAGGGATCGCGACGACGGGTATGAAGCGATAACTCAGAGGTAAAGATGGCCAAGCTTGTTCTGGACAATGTATTCAAGCGATTCGACTCCACGGAGATCATCCATGGCGTCAGTTTCGACATCAAACCCGGTGAGTTCGTGGTGTTCGTCGGCCCGTCGGGCTGCGGCAAGTCCACGCTGCTGCGGATGATCGCCGGCCTGGAGACCGTATCGGCGGGCAACATCTACCTGGACGACGAACGCGTCAACGACGTGCCGCCCGCCAAGCGCGGCATCGCCATGGTGTTCCAGTCGTACGCGCTGTACCCGCACATGACGGTGTACGGCAATCTCGCCTTCGGGCTGGAAACCATGCGCGCGCCCAAGGCCGAGATCGAGCAGCGCGTGGCCAAGGCGGCCAAGATCCTGCAGATCGAACCGCTGCTCAAGCGCAAGCCCAAGCAGCTCTCGGGCGGGCAGCGGCAGCGCGTGGCCATCGGCCGCGCCATCGTGCGCGAGCCACGCGTATTCCTCTTCGACGAACCGCTCTCCAACCTCGACGCCGAACTGCGCGTGCAGATGCGCGTCGAAATCGCCGCGCTCCATAAAGAGCTGGGCACGACGATGATCTACGTGACACACGATCAGGTCGAAGCGATGACCCTGGCCGACCGCATCGTCGTATTGCGCGCCGGCGTGGTCGAGCAGATCGGCTCGCCGCTGGAGCTCTACAACACGCCGCAGAACAAGTTCGTCGCCGGCTTCATCGGCAGCCCGAAGATGAATTTCCTCGACGTCTCGGTCGTCCAGTCGAACACCGGCATGACGACCTTCAACCTGGCAGGCACGGCCGTGACGTTGCCGGTCGAAGCCGCCGTCAGCGCGCCGGGCATGGCCATCGGCGTGCGTCCCGAGCACATCGTCGCGGGCAGTGCCGGCGTGTCGTTGGGGCACATGACGGTCAATCACGTCGAACAGCTCGGCGGCAACGCGTTCGTCTACGGCCAGCTCTCCGACGGGCAGGCGCTGACCCTGTCGCTGGAAGGGCAGCAGAACATCCATTCTGGCCAACAGATCCCCATCGGCATCGACCCGGCGCTGTGCCATGTCTTCGATGCAGAAGGAAGAACCCTGCCAAGGCGCAAGACCGATCCGGCGCACGATGCGGCACCGGCATCAGCCGAAGTGCTTTCGGGTTGATGTGCGGCTTCGGCGCGGCAGGCAGCAGCAGGTAACGAGTGTCACAACACCAGGAGTGCTCACGGGCAGGAGACTTGAAATGACCACACGACGCGATGTGCTGAAAATGGGTTTGCTCACGGGCGCGGGCGCGCTATGCAGTCCGCTGAGCGCATGGGCCGCCGACATCAACATGCGCATGTTCTATTGGGGCGCGCCGGATCGCGTCAAGCGCACCGACGCGGTCGACGCGCTCTTCAACAAGACGCATCCGGGTATCGTCGTGGCCTCCAGCGCTTCGGCCGATCACTGGGCCAAGCTCAACACGTCGATGGCCGGCGGCAACATGCCGGACATCGTGCAGCTCGAACCCAACACGCTGCCGGACTATGCACGGCGCCGCGCGCTGATCTCGCTGGATGACTACATCGCCAAGGGCGTCATCCGTACGGCCGACCTCGACAAGGGCGTGCTCGACCTGTGCAAGGTCGACGGCAAGATGGCCGGCATGGCGCTGGGCCTGAACTCCTTCGCGATGATTTACGACAAGGCCGCCTACGCCAAGGCCGGCATCCCCGAGCCCAAGTACGGGCTGACGTGGGACGAATTCGCGCGGCAGGCGGTGGAAATCACCAAGGCTTCAGGCAAGAACCGCTACTGGGGCGCGCCGTACCTGGCACGCGCCAACTACATCCTGGTGGCATGGCTGGCGCAACGCGGCAAGAACTTCTTCACCGAAGACCAGCAGCTCGGCTTCAATGTGGACGACGTGCGCGAGTTCTACACCTACTGGGACAAGCTGCTGAAGGCGGGTGGTTGCACGCCGGGCGATCTTTCCGCCAAGAACATGCTCAATCCCGATTCGAGCGAGATGAACTCGCGCAACTGTTCGTGCGCGCTGCTGTTCTCCAGCCAGCTCACCGCCTTCCACTCGCTGCTGCCGGACGTGAAGCTCGGCATCGCTCCGCTGCCCGTGACGCAACCCAACGGGCCTTCGGGTCTGTTCTATCGCCCGGCGCTGAGCCTGGCCATCAGCAAGGACGCAAAGAACCCGGAAGCCGCTGCCAAGTACATCGACTACTTCGTCAATGACATGGACGCCGGCAAGGTGCTCGAAGTCGAGCGTGGCATTCCGCCCAACGTGAAGGTGCGCGCCGAGGTCTACAAGCAACTCAACGAGTACGAAAAGATGTCGGTGGACTTCATCAACACCATCCAGCCGATCGTCATGAAGTACCCACCGGCATCGCCCGCGGGCGCCATCGAGATCGACGTCGGCGTCATGCGTCCGATCGGCGAGCAGCTCGCCTACGGCAAGCTGAATGTGGCCGACGCGGCCAAGAAGATGGTGGACGATTCCACGCGCGTGCTGCGTCGCGCATCGGGCAAGGCCTAGGCACCGCCATTTGCGCCGGTGCGGACCGCATTGGTTTGCACCGGCAGCAGTAAAGCTCACTTCGCCGCCCTTGCCTGCCGGCAGGGGCGCGCGTCCATGCATCGTCCAGCGAGACCCTGCGCCGCATATTCCGGGGAGTCCCCATGCACTATTCGCCACCTGCCTTCAATCCCATGGCCGGCAATCCGCTCACGACGCGCGACGACGTCGTCCGCGCCATCCGCGACCTGTACCTGCCGTTGATGCCGTACTACTCGCCCGGTGGCGCGCGCGTGCGGCTCGACATGGCCGGCGCCACGTTCGACCGGAGCGCGGCCGACCTGGAAGGTTACGCGCGGCCGTTGTGGGGACTGGTGCCGCTGCAGGTCGGCGGCGGTGCGGACTTCGTCGACTGGGAGCTCTTCCGGCGCGGGCTCGCCAACGGCACCGATCCGCAGAGCCCGGAATACTGGGGCACGCCGCAGAATCGCCAGCAGCCGCTGGTCGAACTCGCCGCCATCGGCTTCGCGCTGGCGCTGATCCCGGACGTGCTGTGGGCGCCGCAATCCGCAGCGGCGAAGAAGAACATCGCCGCTTTTTTGAACACGGCGTACGGCTTGTACTTTGGCGAGAACAACTGGATGTTCTTCCGCGTGATGATCGGGCTCGGGCTGGAAGCCATCGGCGAGACGCCCGACCCCGAATTGCGTGAGGGATACCTCGACAAGCTCGACGCGCTGTATCTGGCCGACGGCTGGTACAGCGATGGGCCGGTGCGGCACGCCGATCACTACGTTCCCTTCGCCATCCACTTCTACGGGCTCATCTACGCCAGGCTCGGCCACGACGACGCGCGTCGTGCGCAGATACAGGAACGGGCCAAAGCGTTCGCGCAGCAGTTCGTCCACTGGTTCGCCGATGACGGCGCCGTGCTGCCGTTCGGTCGCAGCCTGACCTATCGCTTTGCCTGCTGCGGATTCTGGTCGGCGCTGGCGTTCGCCGATTGTCCGGCGCTGCCGTGGGGCCAGATCAAGGGCCTCGTGCTGCGCCACCTGCGCTGGTGGTCGAAGCAGCCCATCGCGCATCGCGACGGCGTGCTGTCGATCGGCTATGGCTACCCGAACCTGCACATGTGCGAACCGTATAACTCAGCGTGCTCGCCGTACTGGGCCTTCAAGGCCTTCGCTTTCATGGCGCTGCCGAAGGGCCATCCATTCTGGACGGCGAAAGAAGAACCTTTGTCGCCTTGCGCGCAGACTGCCACGCAAGTGCAGCCGGGCTTCGTCCTGTTCAATCCGCCGGGGGATGCCATCGCGCTGGCTGGCGGGCAGGAGGACCACCGTCACTGGCTGCGCATCGCCCCCGAGAAGTACAGCAAGTTTGCGTATTCCGCGCGCTACGGCTTCAGCGTCGAAACCGACTTCCGCCAGTTCGACCATGGCAGCTTCGACAACATGCTGGCGTTCAGCCGCGACGGTCTGCACTTTGATGTGCGCGAAGGGAATGAAGAGGTCAAGATCGCCGACAACCTGATCTACGCGCGGTGGAATGCCAATGCGGACATCACGGTCGAGACCTGGTCGCTGGTGCTGTACCCGTGGCACCTGCGCGTGCACCGCATCCAGTCGAAAGTGGCGTGCCAGATCATCGAAGGCGGCTTCGCGTTGCCGCGCCCCGACGGCGGGCCGGGAGGCGAGGTCGAAGAAGTGGCGGGCGCTGCCAGCCTGTGCATGCCGGGCGACTTTTCCGGTATCCGCGATCTGGCCTCGACGGTGGAGCGCAAGGGACGCCTGCTGGATGCGCTGCCCAACGCCAACCTCATGTGCGCAAGATCGTCGGTTCCGCAACTGACAGGGCGGATCGAGGCGGGCGAAACGGTGCTGGCCTCGGCGATCCTTGCCTTGGCCGACCCGGCGGCCGCCCAACAGGCGTGGCTCAAACCCTGCGCGCGGCCTTCCATCGAAGAGCTGGAAGCCATCATCCGCGCCCACGGCAAGACAGTGGGCACGATGACGCGGCAGAACGCCTGAGGGCTACACAAAAAAACGGGCGCCGATGAGGCGCCCGTTTTCTTATGCCTTGAACGCCGGCAGGCGCTTGGGCAGCATCTCGAAGCGCCAATCGGCCATCAGCGGCAGGCCGTTGATGAACGGCGGCAGCGCTTCGCCCTGGATCAGCGGGAAGAAATACTCGCGGCCGGCTTCGGTCAGGCGATAGCCCGATTCGTCCAGGTACTCGCGCGGCATCTTCTTTTCGGTGTTGGCGACCTGTTCCAGCGGCGCCGGCTCGATCTTCCACGCGTAGGGCCTGGAAGAAGTGCGCACGATGGCGGGCATTACGCCGCCCTTGCCGGCCAGCGCCAGGTCGACCGCTTCGCGGCCCACGGCCACGGCTTGTTCCAGGTCGACCTGCGAGGCCAGGTGGCGCGCCGCGCGTTGGAGGAAGTCGGGCACCGCCCAGTGCACCTTGAAGCCGGCTCTGTTCTTGACCAGATCGGCCAGCACCACGGCGACACCGCCGAGCTGCGCGTGGCCGAAGGCATCGGTCGTGCCGCTGTCGGCCACGAACTTGCCGTCGGCGTAGTGGATGCCTTCGGAAGCCACGATCGAGCAGTAGCCATACTCGGCCACCATCTTCTGCACGTCGGCGACAAAGCGCTCCGTGTCGAAGGCGATTTCCGGCACCAGGATGATGTGCGGCGGCAGGCGGCGCTCATGCGAGGCCAGTCCGGCGGCTGCGGCCAGCCAGCCCGCGTGGCGGCCCATCACTTCCATGATGAACACCTTGGTCGAAGTCGGCGCCATGGCCGAGACATCGAGGCCGGTTTCCTGAATCGACGTCGCCAGGTACTTGGCGACCGAGCCGAAGCCGGGCGAGCAGTCGGTGACGGGCAGGTCGTTGTCGATGGTCTTGGGCACATGCACGGCCACCAGATCGAGGCCACGCTCGCGTGCCAGTTGCGACACTTTCAGGCAGGTGTCGGCCGAATCGCCGCCACCGTTGTAGAAGAAGTAACCGATGTCGTATTCGGCAAACAGCGCCACCAGGCGGTCGAATTCTTCTTCGCGCTTGAGCTTGTGGCGGCAGGAGCCGAATGCGCCGCCGGGCGACACCGGCAGGGCTGCGCGCTGCGCCGGCGTCAGGCTGGCGGCGTCGATGAGCACTTCGTTGAGCGCGCCGACGATCCCATGGTGGGCCAGATAGAGCTTGCCGATGGCGTCGGGGCGGGCGAGCGCCGCTTCGATGACGCCGCTGGCGGAGGCGTTGATGACGGGGGTGACGCCACCGGATTGGGCGTAGAGCGCGTTTCTTGGCATGTGCTGTTCTCGGCAATAAATGGGGCCACATCGCAAGTCGTATGCCCGGCGGGCGGCGGCCTGCGTCTTCAAGGGTGTGGATGATTACCTCATTGCCGCCAGATGACAATTGTTCGAGGCCAAGCGGTTGCCAACGAAATGCCCGAATCGCCCTTCAGTACAGGCTTTCCCGGGCGTCGGCGGCTATGCGCCGACCACCCGCAGGCCGGTCGTGGAATCGAACCAGTGCAGGCGATGGGGCGGCAGGCGCAGATGCAGGCGCTCGCCGAAGGCCGGTGCGCCATCGTCCGGGTCCGTAGCGCGTACGACCAGGGTATGGCTGCCGAAGCGCGTATGGATCAGTTGTTCGCCACCCAGGGGTTCGACCAGTTGCACGTCGACGGGCAAGCCATCGGCGGCAGGTTCGAGGTGTTCCGGCCGTACGCCGAGCGTGAGCGCCCGGCCGGCCAGGTCCGGGCGCGGCGTGGGGAGCGGGATGCGCAGGTCGACGCACTCCAGGTGCGCGCCATCGTTGCTGACCTGGCCGGGGATAAGGTTCATCGGCGGCGAGCCGATGAAGGCGGCGACAAACGTGCTCGCGGGTTCGCGGTATACCTCCATCGGCGTGCCAATCTGTTCCACGCGGCCGGCATTCATGACCACCATGCGGTGGGCCAGCGTCATCGCCTCGACCTGATCGTGCGTGACGAACAGGCTGGTCGTGCCCAGCGTGCGATGGAGCTTCTGGATTTCCAGCCGCATCTGCACACGCAGCTTGGCGTCGAGATTCGACAGCGGCTCATCGAACAGGAAAGCCTTGGGCTCGCGCACGATGGCGCGCCCCATCGCCACCCGCTGGCGCTGCCCGCCCGACAACTGCGCCGGGCGGCGCGCGAGCAGCGATTCCAGCTCGAGGATGTGCGCCGCTGCGCTCACGCGCGTGCGGATGTCTTCGCGCGACATGCCGCGGATCTTCAATCCGTAGGCCATGTTGTCGAACACGCTCATGTGCGGATAGAGCGCGTAGTTCTGGAACACCATGGCGATGTCGCGATCCTTCGGTTCGAGCCTGTTCACCACGTGGCCGTCGATGAGAATCTCTCCGCCTGTGATTGCTTCGAGCCCGGCGACCATGCGCAACAGGCTCGACTTGCCGCAGCCCGACGGCCCGACGATGACGACGAACTCGCCATCGTGGACGTGCATGTCGATGCCGTGGATCACGGCGTTGTCGCCGTAGGCCTTGCGGACCTGCCTGAATTCGAGAGTCGCCATATCGTCGTGGTCAGAGTCGGCAGCGGCGTGCCGTCATTTTTCGGTGTCCACCAGCCCCTTCACGAACCACCGCTGCATCGCCAGCACCACCACCGCCGGCGGCAGCATGGCGAGGATTGCGGTCGCCATCACGAGGTTCCAGTCGGTGGCCGCATCGCCCGCGCCGGAAATCATCCGCTTGATGCCGATGACAACGGTGTACATGTCCTCGCGCGTGGTCACGAGAAGCGGCCACAGGTATTGATTCCATCCGTAGATGAAGAGGATCACGAACAGCGCAGCGATGTTCGTGCGCGACAGCGGCAGCACCACGTCGCGGAAGAATCGTAGCGGTCCGGCGCCATCGATGCGCGCCGCTTCGGCCAGCTCGTCCGGAATCGTCATGAAGAACTGGCGGAACAGAAAGGTCGCCGTGGCCGACGCCACCAGCGGTAACGTGAGGCCTGCGTAAGTGTCGAGCAGTTGCAGTCGCGCCATCACCTCGTAGGTGGGCGAAATGCGCACCTCCACCGGCAGCATGAGCGTGACGAAGATCATCCAGAAGCACAGTTGCCGGCCCGGAAAGCGGAAGTACACCACCGCGAAAGCGGACAGCAACGAGATGGCGATCTTGCCCAACGCGATGGCGAGCGCCATCACCAGGCTATTGAACAGCATCGGCCCGACCGGCGACTTGGCGGCGGTGACGCTGCCCGCCGTGAGCACCTGCCGGTAGTTCTCGAAGAAATGCGAACCGGGCAGCAGCGAAATCGGCACGCGCATGACTTCGTCCGCGCTTTGCGTACTCGCGGCAAAAGCTACCCACAGCGGCAACGCGACGACTGCGACGCCGACGATGAGCATCAGGTGGCTGAACACGGTGAGCCAGGGACGATTCTCGATCATCAGTACTGCACCTTGCGTTCGATGAACCGGAACTGCACAACGGTGAGCGCGATGACGATCACCATCAGCACCACCGACTGCGCGGCCGACGAGCCCGCGTCGCCACCCCGGAAGCCGTCGTAGAACGCCTTGTAGACCAGGATCTTCGTCGCCTGCGCCGGGCCGCCGCTGGTGGTGGCATCGATGATGGCGAAAGTATCGAAGAAGGCGTAGACGAGATTCACCACCAGCAGGAAGAACGTCGTCGGCATCAGCAGCGGAAAGACGATGTCGCGAAAGCGCTTCCATGGACCGGCGCCGTCGATCGCCGCCGCCTCGATGAGCGAGCGCGGAATCGACTGCAGGCCGGCAAGAAAGAACAGGAAGTTGTAGCTGATCTGCTTCCACACCGCCGCCAGCACCACCAGCGTCATCGCATCGGTGGCGTCGAGATGGTGATCCCAATGCACGCCGGCGCGTCGCAGCCATACCGCCAGCACGCCCATGCCGGGCGCAAACAGAAATGACCACAGCACGCCGACCACGGCGGGCGCGACGGCATACGGCAGGATGAGCAGCGTCTGATACGCCTGAGCGCCGCGCGCGACGCGGTTGCACAGTGTGGCCAGCAACAGCGAAATGCTCAGCCCCAGCACTGTGACGAGCGAAGAGAACACCGCCGTCGTGCCGAACGAGGCGAGGTACAGCGGATCGTTGAAGAGATCAGAGAAATTGACCAGCCCGGCAAAGCGCACCGAATCGCCGAAGGTGTCCTGGATCAGCACCGACTGATACAGTGCCTGCACCGCCGGCCAGAAGAAGAACACCACGGTCACCGCCAGTTGCGGTACGAGCAGTGCGTACGGGAGCCAGGGCGAGCGGAAGAGGACGCGTTTTTCCATCAGGAGAGGGGCGGGCCGTACTGCTTGCCCACCCTCTGTGTGTCGTGATTACTTGTTTGCGCGAGAGAATTTGTCCAATTCGGCATTGCCGCGCTGTACAGCGGCATCCAGACCTTGTTGCGCAGTCTTCTGCCCGTTCCAGACCGATTCGAGTTCTTCGTCGACGATGTTACGGATCTGCACGAAGTTGCCCAGGCGCACGCCGCGCGAGTTGGTGGTGGTCTTCGTGATCATCTGCTTGACCGCCACGTCCGTGCCTGGGTTCTGTTCATAGAAACCGCTCTTGCGCGTCAGCTCGTAGGCCGCCAGCGTGAGCGGCAGGTAGCCGGTCTGCTGGTGCCATTCGGCCTGCACTTCGGGCCGCGACAGGAAGGTGAAGAACTTCGCCACGCCCTTGTATTCGGGCGCGCTCTTGCCGCCCATCACCCACAGGCTGGCGCCGCCGATGACAGTGTTCTGCGGTGCGCCCGGCACATCCGGGTAGTAGGGCAGGGGGGCGACGCCGAACTCGAACTTGGCGTTGCGCTTGATGTTGCCGAGCGCGGCGGACGAAGACGTCAGCATGGCGCATTCGCCGCTGTAGAACTTGGCTTCCGGCTCGTTCTTGCGGCCGGCATACGTGAACAGCCCTTGCTTGAGCCAGTTCTGCATGTTGCCGATATGGCGCACGTGCAGCGGCGAATTGAACATCAAGCGCGGGTTGGAGCCATCGAGGCCATTGCCTTGCGTGGCGAACGGTACGTTATGCCAGGTCGAGAAGCTCTCGAGCTGCACCCACGATTGCCAGCCCGTGGTGTAGGCACACGTGCTGCCAGAGATCTTGAGCTTGGCCGCTGCCGACGTCAGCTCGGTCCACGTTGCCGGCGGCTTGGCCGGATCGAGGCCCGCCTTGCGGAAGGCGTCCTTGTTGTAGAAGAAGACCGTGGTCGAACTGTTGAACGGCAGCGACAGCATCTTGCCGTTGCGGTCGGTGTAGTAGCCGGCGACCGCGGGCACGTAGGCCTTGGCGTCGAACGGCTCGCCGGCTTCGCTCATCAGTTGGTACACCGGCTTGATCGCCTTGCCGGCCGACATCATGGTGGCGGTGCCGACTTCGAAGACCTGCAGGATGTGCGGGGCGTTGCCGGCGCGGTACGCGGCGATGGCCGCCGCCATCGACTCGTCATAGGCGCCCTTGAATACGGGCACCACGCGATAGTCGCGCTGGCTGGAGTTGAATTGCGTTGCGAGCGCATTGACGCGGTCGCCCAGCGCGCCGGTCATCGAATGCCACCACTGGATTTCCACCACGGCCTGCGCGGCACCCGCCGCCACCAGACCCAACGCCGCAAGCGCGGCGCGCATGCAGTACTTGTTCATGTTCTCTCTCCCCGGCCGGGTAAATCGAGCACACTGAAGCATGTTTGTTGCGCGGGCATGACGAAGGCAACCCGCGAAGCACGGATGGCTGGATGTGGCTGAGCCGGGGCTGACGTTAATGCAAGTGGCGTGAGGGGGGCATCAGGGTTTACGGGAGGCGAGGTGTCGCCTTTCTTTCCAAAAACCCTTTCTTGCTTGCCTGGTTCGTTGTTTGTGCGCTGGCGGGGAGTTCGTCTTTGTCACCTCCAGACCGGCAGGGGCGGTCGTCGCGGTAGGGAGGTAGGACGGAAGAGCCAAGCGTTATCCGCCATGTATGACCTGTGTGGGCAGCAACAGAAGCCCTTTCTTGCTTTGAGCTTTGCTGTGCGAACTTGGCCTCGATTGCGTGATTACGTTGGCCGGGAGTTCGCCCCGGCGGGCGAGTAACTTCTTTGTTATCGACAAAGAAGTCACCAAGAAAGCGACCCCTACATCGCCGCCAGCCTGCGGCTGGTCCCCTGCGCTACTCGTCAAGTCAGGCGGGTGCGGAACTCGTCGCTGCGCTCCTCAGACAGTCCTCGCCGACGGCTTCGCCGCAACCTGACTTGCCTGCGTTGCTCGGCGGCTCAAAAGGGGCC
>NZ_JBGVSA010000026.1:0-56259 GCF_041807905.1 Uliginosibacterium sp. sgz301328 | reverse complement strand
ACCCCAACATCACCGCCAGCCTGCAGCTGGTCCCCTGCGCTACTCGTCAAGTCAGGCGGCTGCGGAACTCGTCGCTGCGCTCCTCAGACAGTCCTCGCCGACGGCTACGCCGCGACCTGACTTGTCTGCGTTGCTCGGCGGCTCAAATGGGGCCACCCATAGCTTGCACCTCGATATGCCTGGTGGAGTTAAAAGCCTCTTCATTAGGGGCGCTGCCCCACGCCAGTAGCAAAAAGCGCGGCGAAATCTTGAAAAGCGTTGCAGCCACGTGCAGCCCGTCCTGGGGCTGATCCCGAAGCGACGCCAAAAAAGCGAAAAACCCGAGGCGCCAAGCATTCTCGGGGTTTCTCTGTTCAAGCCCGGAACGAAGGCACGCGCCTTACCCGCGGCCGCGCCGCACATCCGGCAGGAACGCCGTCAACAACCCCAACAGCGGCAGGTACGCGCACAACTGATACACGAACTCGATGCCATGCCGGTCAGCCAACTGGCCGAGCACTGCCGCTCCGATCCCGCCCATCCCGAAGGCGAAACCAAAGAACAGCCCCGACACCGTGCCCACCTTGCCCGGCACCAGTTCCTGCGCGAACACCAGGATCGCAGAGAAGGCCGAGGCCAGGATGAAGCCGATGATGAACACCAGCACGCCGGTCCACATCAGGCCCACGTGCGGCAGCAGCAGCGTGAAGGGGGCGCAGCCCAGGATCGAGGCCCAGATTACGCGTTTGCGGCCGATGCGATCGCCGATCGGGCCGCCCAGGATGGTGCCCAGCGCCACGGCGAACAGGAACCAGAACAGGTGGATCTGCGCCGACTGCACCGTCAGGCCGAACTTGGCCATCAGGTAGAAGATGTAATAGCTGCTGATGCTGGCGATGTAGAAGTACTTGGAGAAGATCAGCACCATCAGGATCAGCATCGCGCCGACGATCGTGCGCGTCGGCAGCGGTTGCAATGGGGCTTGCGCGCTCTTGGGGCGGGCGGCGCGTTGTGCCTGATGTGCCTTGTACCAGTGGCCGACCTGCCACAGCACGGCCATGGCGCACAGCGCGGCGAAGGAGAACCACGCCAGGCTGGTCTGGCCGTGCGGAATCACGATCCACGCGGCCAGCAGCGGCCCCATGGCGCTACCGGCATTGCCGCCGACCTGGAAGATCGATTGCGCGAGTCCGTGGCGGCCGCCCGACGCCATGCGCGCCACGCGCGACGATTCCGGGTGGAACACCGACGAGCCGGTGCCGACCAGCGCCGCCGCCACCAGCAGCACACCGTAGGTGGATGCTGTCGCCATCAGCAACAGGCCGACCAGGGTGCTGCCCATGCCGATGACGAGCGAATACGGCTTGGGATGCTTGTCGGTGTACAGGCCCACCAGCGGTTGCAGCAGCGATGCGGTGATCTGGTAGGTCAGCGTGATCAGGCCGATCTGCGCGAAACTCAGGTGGAAGGTGCCCTTGAGCAGCGGGTAGATGGCGAGGATCAACGACTGGATCATGTCGTTGAGGAAGTGCGAAAAGCTGATGGCGCCGAGCACGCGGAAGCCGGTGCGCTCGGCAGTGGGTGTCATGGCGGCTGCGCTGGCCGCACCCGGATTATTGGCCATGGAAGTCTCGTGAGTGTCAGGGTCCGACGCGGGGCGCGCCAGATGGGAATGAATCCTACTCGCCAGATTTGCGCCCGTCCTGCGAGAATATGGAACCAAGCTTCGCAAAATGGGCACTCCATGGAACTCCCCGTCAGATCGATCGCCAGCGGCATGGACCGGCTCGACAGCCCGGTCGCGGCGCTCGCCAGCGACTATCCATCCGGTACCTCGACGCCGCGCCACCAGCACCCCAACGTGCAACTCATCCATGCTGTGCATGGCGTCATGGTGGTCAGCACCGACCATGGCCAATGGGTGGTGCCGCCCACGCGCGGACTGTGGATGCCGTCGCGCACCGATCACTGGATCCGCATGGTGGGGCACGTGAAGATGCGCACTGCCTTCATCCGTCCCGATGCCGCGCCGGACCTGCCGACCGAATGCATCGTGCTGGGCATTTCGCCTTTGCTGCGAGAGTTGATCCTTGCCGCCATCGACGTGGCCGTGCCGTATGAAGAGCACTCGCGCGACGGCCGCCTGATGCGACTGTTGCTCGACGAAGTGGTGCACATGCCCACGCTGCCGCTCAACCTCCCGCGCCCGAGCGACGCGCGCCTACGGCGGATCTGCGACACGATCGCCACTGCCCTCGACGACGACACCACGCTCGCGGGCTGGGCCGGGCGTCTTGGCGTCGACGCCAAGACCGTGCACCGGCTGTTTCTGCGTGAAACCGGCATGAGCTTCAGCCAGTGGCGCGTTCAGGCGCGGCTGCTGCATGCCCTGGAGCGGCTGGCGGCCGGCGACCGCATCGTCGACGTGGCGCTCGACCTGGGTTACAGCAGCCCGACCGCGTTTGCCACGATGTTCCGTCGGCAGTTCGGCGTCGCACCGAGCGCCTATTTCCGGTAGCCATTGAGCTTCTGGGCGGTTATGGCTCCAGAACGAGTTTTGATGTTGCGCAATTTTCAGTAATTGCTGAAAATTCGATTAATACTAAATTGATAACAGGCAAGCCCCGCAGCATGACCCCTCTTGTACGTAGCTTCGTGGCCCATTTCGGCGAGATGGGCAGCCGCTGGGGCATCAACCGCACGGTCGGTCAGATCTACGCGCTGATCTACGTGTCGGCCCGCCCCCTCAACGCGGACGAGATCGCCGAGGCCCTGGCTTTTTCGCGTTCCAACGTCAGCATGGGTCTCAAGGAGCTGCAGGCCTGGCGCCTGGTGCGTCTGCTGCACCAGCCCGGCGACCGCCGCGAGTACTTCGAAGCGCCGAGCGATGCGTGGGAGGTCTTTCGCACGCTGGCCGAAGAGCGCCGTCGCCGCGAAATCGAACCGACACTGTCGATGCTGCGCAGCGCGCTGATGGACAAGCCCACCAGCGAGGAAGACCGCATCGCGCAGGACCGCATGCGCGGCATGCATGAGTTGATCGAGATGATGTCGACGTGGTTCGACGACGTGCAGAAGATGGACCGCGACACCCTTACCCGACTGATGCGCATGGGTTCGCGGGTGCAAAAACTGCTGGAGTTCACCGGCAAGGTGAAGGGCGTGGGCAAAGCGTCGAAGTGATCCTTCACGCCATGCGCCGCACCGCATGACAGGAAACGGCCCGCCGCAACGCGACGGGCCGGGACATACGCGCAGCGCCATTCATCGGTGCTGCGCCCGCCGCGTCACCCACCGGGGGACGGGCGACAGGTTTCAATTGCAGGAGCTTCAACATGGATCCTCTGATCCTGGCGCGCATGCAGTTCGCCGCCAACATCACGTTTCACATCCTGTTCCCCACGATCACCATCGCGCTGGCCTGGGTGCTGCTGTTCTTCCGCATCAAATGGCTGCGCAGTCGCGACGACGGATGGCTGATGGCGTACCGGTTCTGGACGCAGGTATTTGCGCTGTCGTTTGCCATCGGGGTGGTGTCGGGCATCACCATGAGCTTTCAGTTCGGCACCAATTGGCCCGGTTTCATGGAGAAGGCCGGCAACATCGCCGGCCCCCTGCTCGGCTATGAGGTGCTGACGGCGTTTTTCCTCGAGGCGAGCTTTCTCGGCATCATGCTGTTCGGGCACGGACGCGTGTCGGAGCGCGTGAACCTGATGGCGACCATCCTCGTCGCCGGCGGCACGACGCTGTCGGCGTTCTGGATCCTGAGCCTCAACTCCTGGATGCAGACGCCCACCGGCTACGAGATCATCAACGGTGAATTCCACGCAGCGTCGTGGATCGCGGTCATCTTCAATCCCTCGTTCCCGTATCGTCTTGCGCACATGCTGATGGCATCGTTCCTGACGGTGTCGTTCCTGCTCGCCGGCATCAGTGCCTGGCAACTGCTGCGCGGGAAGGTCAACGCGTCGACCCGCCGCGTGTTGCGCATCGGCCTGACGATGGCGGCGGTGCTCGTGCCCGTGCAGATCGTCATTGGCGACATGCACGGATTGAACACGCTCGAACACCAACCGCAGAAGATCGCGGCCATCGAAGGCATCTGGCACACCGAACGGGGCGCACCTCTGCAACTCTTCGCCTGGCCCGATGAGAGAACGCGCGAGAACCGTTTCTCCATTAGCATTCCGCGCGCTGGCAGTCTGATCCTGACGCACGACGCCGATGGCGAAATCAAAGGGTTGAACGAATTCGAAGGCGTGCATCCGCCGGTCGCGCCACTGTTCTTCGCCTTCCGCATCATGGTTGGCGTGGGCGTGCTGATGCTGGCGGCGAGTTGGGCCGGGTGCTGGCTGTTGTGGCGCCGGCGCGAAGGAGCTCTGCCGCGGTTCTACCTGAAGCTGCTCGTGGCCATGACCTTCTCTGGCTGGCTGGCAACGATCGCCGGCTGGTACGTCACCGAGATCGGCCGACAGCCCTTCATCGTGTTTGGGCTGGTGCGTACGGCGGAGGTCGCGTCATCCACGCCTGCCGCCAACATCGCGCTGACATTGACAGCGTACCTCGTGCTCTACGTCCTGCTGCTGATCGCCTATATCGGCGTGCTGCGCTATCTGGCCGAGAAGCCGGTCAGGATCGGCAAGAAAGAAGCGGAGATGCTGCTCGTAACAAGCCCGGTCGATGAGTCGGATGTGACGGATGCGGAGGCACGGTCATGAGTTTCGAACAATTTCTGCCCGTCATATTCATGGCCCTGATGGGCATCGCCATGCTGGTCTACGTCGTACTCGACGGCTACGACCTCGGCGTGGGCATGTTGCTGCCGCGCGCCAACGACAAACAGAAGGACATGATGATCGCGTCCATCGGCCCCTTCTGGGACGCCAACGAAACCTGGCTCGTGCTCGGCGTCGGGGTGCTGCTGATCGGCTTTCCCAAGGCGCACGGCGTGGTGCTGACCGCACTGTACCTGCCGGTGGCGGCGATGCTCATCGGCCTGGTGCTGCGCGGCGTGGCATTCGACTTTCGCGTCAAGGCGCGCGATCACCACAAGCCGCTGTGGAACCGTACGTTCTTCGTTGGATCGACCGTCGCGTCGGTTGCGCAGGGCTGGATGCTCGGGCGCTACATCACCGGCTTCGCACAAGGCACGGAATTCATGGTCTTCGCAGCGCTCATTGCCCTGGCCCTGCCGGCGACATACGTGTTGCTTGGCGCAAGCTGGCTGATCCTCAAGACCGAGGGCCCATTGCAGGCCAAGGCCGTGCGCTGGGCGGGAGTCGCGTGGTTGCCGATGGTGCTGGGCATGCTGCTCATTTCGCTGGCGACGCCGTGGGTCAGCGCCACGGTGCGCAGCAGGTGGTTCGCGTTGCCGGAATTCATCGGGCTGGCGCCGATCCCCATCGCCACCGCATTGGCCTTGCTGGCGCTGGCACGATCGCTGTACTCGCCGCGCGTCAAGACCACGCTGTGCTGGTTGCCGTTCGCGCTGACCGTGTTCGTATTGCTGATGGGTTTTTTCGGGCTCGCCTTCAGCCTGTACCCGTACGTGGTGATGGACCACATGACGCTGTGGCAAGCAGCGGCCGCGCATGAATCGCTGGTGTTCATTTTCGTCGGCGTGTGCATCACGGTGCCGGCCATCGCCGCCTATACGGTGTTCACGTATCGCGTGTTCAGCGGCAAGGCGCGCAAGCTGACCTACGGCGGCGAATAGAGCGGGGTCTCCCGTCTGCTCACGTGAAAAAGGCCCTGTCCGCGTCAGCAGACAGGGCCTTTTGCTTGCCGGCGCCCGATCAGATCGGCGAGCGGCTCGACGGGAACGGTACGAAGGCGCTGCCGCAGTCGTAGGCCGCAGCGCTGCTGCTCCGGCTATCCACCACCGTGAAGCTGTTGCTGCCGCTGCTGCCTAGCAGCAGGTTGGCGAAGGACACCGGGCCCGGGCCCATCGCCACCGTCGAGAACGACGGAATCGGCGTGGCAAGCGAGGTGGTCTTCCACGACGGCGTCGAATCGAACACCACGTTGTCGAGCGTGACGGCATTGAGCGGATAGGTCGCGTTGTAGCCGCGCAATGTGAGCCACACGTTGCCTCCGTTGTAGATCGAGCCGGGCATGTCCACGTAGTGCACGTTGCGAATCGTGATGTCGTGGATGTTCGGGTACACCGTCTTGCCATAGGCGTCGCCGTAATACGTGTCGAGCGTGAGCGCTTCCTGCGCACGACGGATGCACACGCCGTCGTAGGTGACGTTCTTCACTTCGCCGCCACGGCTGTCGTCCGTCTTGATGCGGATGCCCACGGCGAAGTTCGCATCGTTACCGTCGATCGTCAGATCGCGCACCGTCACGCCATTCACGCCGGTGTCGGTCTCGCTGCCGATCGACATGCCGTGCGTAAAGTAGAAACGGTTGTGCAGGATCTGGATGTTCTGGCTCACCAGCGTGGTGTGCGCCTTGATGGCGACGCCGTCGTCGCCGGTGCTGATGTGATTGAAGGCAATCAGCACGTTCTTCGACTGACCCGGGTCCACCGCATCGGTGTTCTTGGTCGTATCAGGCGTAAAACAGGTGCTGGCGCGCGTGGTGTTGGGCGTGCCGGAGACCGTCGGCATATCCGCCGCGTTGCAGGCATAGCCGGGTACGGAATACGCCAGCGTCGGTGTCAGCACCTTGATGCCCCACACCGTCACCGTGTCCACATCGCTCGGCACCAGATGGAACTTGGGCGCGTTCTGCAGCGTGATCTTGTAGACCGTGAAGTTGCTGCCGCCCTTCACCTGGATCAGGCGCGGATTATTCTGGTTGGTGCTCATGGTCTTGGTCAGCGCACCGACGTCCCACCACGTCAGCTTGCCGGCGTAGGCGCCATTGGTCAGCACGGCGCCACCACGGCCGTCGATGGTGCCTTCGCCCATCACACCGCTGTTGGTCGTGCTGGTGGCGGTGATGAGCGCGTTGCAGCCATTGTCGCTGCTGGCGTTCTCGCCGCAGTTGTTCTTGCCGCTGATCTGGTAGTCGGCCGGATTGCGCGAGGCAAACACCGTCACGCCGGCATCCACCCACAGCACGACGTTGCTCTTGAGCGTGATCGGGCCGGTCAGGAATGCGTTCTGGCCGCCGCTGCCGGTCACCAGTTTGACCGCTCCGCCGCTGCAGGCATCGATGGCGGCCTGGATGCGCGAGGCGTCCGGTTTGGAATTGGCAGTACTGGCGTCGACCGCATCGTCCAGCAGCCCTTTGGCGTTCTGCGTCAGCGTGGCGGACAAGGTCGCGCACACGGTGCTCGGGTAGGCAGGCTCCTTGCCGGCCACGGCCGTGTCGTTCAGCGCGGCCGCCGGCCATGCGCCACTGCGGTCGATGGAGGAAGTCGACGACGATGCGCTCGATGTACTCGATGAAGTGCTCGACGAGCTTGACGACGAAGCACTCGACGACGTCGAAGAACTCTTGCTGGAGGAACTGGAAGAAAGGCTGGAACTGTTCGACGTGCTGTCCGAACCGCCACCACCGCCGCCACAGGCGGCAACGCCGCTCGCCACGCTGGCGAGCAATAGGTACTGCAATAACCGCGACATGCTGTCTCCTGGATGCTGCCGGCCGGCGCGGTTAGGTGGGGGTTTGTCGTCGCCGTGCCGGAAAAGGGTTCAGTCTCTGCGGACTGTTCCCGCTCTCAACGCGGCGTGTACGGGTCACGTTGACACGCGGGGTTATCAAATTGCACCCATGAATCGGGAACAAATGCGGCACACGAAAAGAAAAGCCCCGCCGACGCGTTGCGTGGGCGGGGCTGCATCAGCCGGGGCCGGGGGTGGATCAGACGACGCCGGCGCCGTGAGCTTGCTGGTCGGCCCAGTAGGAAGAACGCACCATGGGGCCGCAGGCGGCGTTTTTGAAGCCCATCTTGTAGGCCTCTTCCTCGTACATCTTGAACGTGTCCGGATGCACATAACGCAGCACCGGCAGATGGCCGCCCGAGGGCTGCAGGTACTGGCCGATGGTGAGCATGTCGACGTCGTGCGCGCGCAGGTCGCGCATGACTTCGAGGATTTCCTCGTCGGTCTCGCCCAGGCCGACCATCAGGCCCGACTTGGTGTTCACGTCCGGGTGCGATGCCTTGAAGTTCTTCAGCAGCATCAGCGAATGCTTGTAGTCCGAGCCGGGGCGAGCCTGCTTGTAGAGGCGCGGCACGGTTTCGAGGTTGTGGTTCATGACGTCGGGCGGCGCTTCGTTGAAGATGCGCAGGGCCACGTCCATGCGGCCACGGAAGTCCGGCACCAGCACTTCGATGGAGGTCTTGGGCGACTGCGCGCGTACCTCTGTGATGCAATCGACGAAATGCTGGGCGCCGCCGTCGCGCAGATCGTCGCGATCGACGGACGTGATCACCACGTAGCGCAGGCGCATGGCGGCGATGGTTTTGGCGAGATTCTTGGGTTCATCCGCATCGAGCGGATCGGGGCGACCATGGCCGACGTCGCAGAACGGGCAACGACGCGTGCAGATGTCGCCCATGATCATGAAGGTGGCCGTGCCCTTGCCGAAGCATTCGTGGATGTTGGGGCAGGAGGCCTCTTCGCACACCGTGTGCAGCTTGTGGTCGCGCAGGGTGTCCTTGATCTCGTTGAAGCGGCTGACTTCTTCGCCGGACCCGAGACGGATGCGGATCCATTCAGGCTTGCGCAGCTTTTCGGCCGGCACGATCTTGATGGGGATGCGCGCCGTTTTCAGCTCGCCACGTTGCTTCTTGACGGTATCAACCATGAAAAATTCTCACTCACTGCGCAACCGGGTAGTCGCGCTCCAGCAGTTCGCAAATCCGCCGTGCCAGACGGCGATGGGCCTCGATGACGGTGGTCTCCACACCCATGTCGGCGAGCTGCGTGGTGCGCAGGCCCTCGTATCCGCACGGATTGATGCGGAAAAACGGGGCCAGATCCATGTCGACGTTGAGCGACAGGCCGTGGTAGCTGCATCCACGCGAAATTTTCAGTCCCAGGGCGGCAATCTTGGCGTCGTCGGTGTAGACGCCGGGCGCGCCGGCGCGGCGCTCGGCCGCGATGTTCCAGTCGGCCAGCACATCGATGATGGCCTGTTCCATGAGAGTGACCAGTTCGCGCACCTTGAGGCGGCGGCGGGCAAGGTCGATCAGGAGGTAGATCACCGCCTGACCAGGCCCGTGATAGGTGATCTGGCCGCCGCGGTCGATCTTGACCACCGGGACTTCGCTGGCTTCGAGCAGGTGCTCGATCTTGCCAGCGAGCCCGAGTGTATAGACTGGCGGGTGCTCCAACAACCATAACCTGTCCGGGGTCTCGGGCCCGCGGGTGGCCGTCAGCTCGCGCATGGCCTGCCATGTGGGCTCGTAGGGCACCAGACCGAGCGACTCCACTACGATACCCGGCGCGCCCAGGCCGGGCAGCAATGTGCCGGCCGGAGCCGCTGTTTTCAGGTCGTCCGTACCCACGTCAGAGCACGACCTTGACCATCGGGTGCGACGACAGCTCGCGGTACAGATTGTCGAGTTGCGGTTTGGAGGTTGCCCGCACCGTGCAGGTCAGCGACAGGTAGTTGCCTTTGGCCGAGGGGCGCATTTCCATGGTGTTGCCGTCGAAATCCGGCGCATGGCGCAGCACCACCTCGAGCACGGTCTGCGCGAACTCGTCGTGGCGCGCGCCCATGATCTTGAGCGGGAACTCGCACGGAAATTCCAGCAGGGTTTCGGTGGTGGTGTTCATCGTCGTTCTCCCAAAAACACCGCATTCGCCTTGGGCCTCGTGGGCGGCAGGCGGCGATGGCGCCAAAGACATATATATGGGGCGCCGCCCCTTTATTTCAACCAGATGCGTAGCTGGTCCCACGCCCGGCCCAGCCACCCGGCGGGCGGCACGGCGTCGAGCGCGACGACCGGATACTCGGCCAGCGTGCGCCCCTCGAGCGTCACGCGCAAGCTGCCAACCCGGTCGCCTACCGCCAAGGGCGCGATCATCGGCTCGCGGCCGACGAACTGCAACTTGAGCGAATCGGCCTCGTCCCGCGGAACGGCCACCACGAGATCGCGCAGGAAACCCGCCCGCACTTCGCGGCTGGCGCCCTTCCACACGGTCAGCGTGCGGACCGGCGTATTGGCCGCGTACAGCTTGATGGCGTCGTACCTCTGGAAGCCGAAGTTGAGCAATTGCTGGGCCGACTGCGAAGCCTGGCTGCGGCTCTGGGCGCCGGATACGACCACCACCAGCCGGCGCGGGCCGCGCACGGCGGATGCCGCCAACTGGTTGCCGCCCACGCGCACGTCCGCATCGGCCAGACCGTCCGCGCTCGGGTCGAGCCACAGCAGCCGGTTGCGGTTCTGCTGCACGATGTTTCGGTAGCTGAACGTCTTCTGCGCGAAGCGCGCGTAATCCTGCGGAAAGACCCGGACCAGCGCCGTGGAAAGGATGGCGATGTCGCGGACCGTCGAATACTGCCCGGTCACGCTGATACCGCTGGCGTTCTTGAATACCGTGCCGGTCATGCCCAGGCGCCTGGCTTCGGCGTTCATCAGTTCGACGAAGCCCGCTTCGTTGCCCGAGGTCGCCTCGGCCAGCGCAACGGCGGCGTCGTTTGCTCCCAATACCGCCACGCCATCGAGCAGGGTCGTGACTTTCACCGGCTGGTTTTCGGCCAGATACAGCGACGCGCCGCCGCCCTTGGCGGCCTGTAGCGCGGCTTTGCTGGGTGTGATCTCCTTGTCCAGCGACAGGTCGCCGGCACGCACTTCGGTCAGCGCGACATAGACGGTCATCAACTGCGCCATCGCGCCCGGATCGATGCGGGTGTCGGCGCCCTGCGAGGCGAGTTGCTGGTTGCCGGCCAGATCGAACAGCACCCATGACTTCGCGGGCACCGTCGGCGGTCTGGGCGGATCGGCATAGACAACGCCTGTGCACAGGGCCAGCGCGCAGGCGATCAGAAAACGTTTCATATCAAACCAGTGCGTCCCACAGCAGCTTGGCGCCGGAGAGTCCAAGCAGGGCAGTGGCGGTGAGGTAAAAGGGCCGTTCGGGCACGCGCCGCAATACATGCAAACCGAGCCACACCCCGATGGGCGCCAGCGGCGCCAGTACGGCGGCCAGCTTGAGCGTGTCGCGCGAGAACAGACCCAAAGCGATGTAGGGCGCGATCTTGGCCGCGTTCACGACGGTAAAGAAGACCGCGCTGGTCGCTACAAAGTTCTGCTTGGGCAGGCCACGGCCCAGCAGATAGACGAGGATGGGCGGCCCGCCCGCGTGCGCCAGCGTGCTGGTGATGCCCGACACCGCCGACCAGATGCCGCCCGCGACCGGCCCCGGCGTGTGGTCCCATTTGAGACGCGCGCGCAAGCCAAGCAGGCGATCGAGCATGAACAGCACGGCGATGGCGCCGATAACGCCCTTGACCATGCGGTCGGGCAAGAGGCCGATGGCCAGTGCACCGAGTACGATACCGACCAGCCCGCCGGGGATGATGATCTTGAGTTCGGTGACGGACCACTTCTTCCAGTACGCCCGCACGCCGAAGCAGTCCATCAGGCACAGGATCGGCAGCATCACGGCCACCGCCATGCCGGGCGGCAACCAGATCGCCATCAACGGCACGCCGATGCCACCGAGCGCACCGCCAAAGGCGGACTTGGACACGCCGGTGAGCAGCACCGCGATGACGGTGACGGCCCAACCCGCTGGCGTCAGAAAGTCCACGCGCCAGCGCCCCTCAGAGAATCGGCGCCAGCCAGCGTGCCGCGTCCGTCTCGCTCATGTCGTTGCGCGCGGCCCAGTCGGCGAGTTGGTCGCGGCCGATCTTGCTGACCGCAAAGTAGTGCGCCTGCGGGTGTGCAAGGTAGAAGCCCGACACGGCCGCCGCCGGCTTCATCGCGTAGGCCTCGGTCAGTTCCATGCCGGTGGCGGCAGGGGCGTCGAGCAGGCGGAAGATCTCGCCCTTGGCCACGTGGTCCGGGCAGGCCGGATAGCCGGGCGCGGGGCGGATGCCGCGATACTGCTCGCCGATCAGCGCTTGGTTGTCGAGCGATTCGTCGGCGGCGTAGCCCCAGTAATCCTTGCGCACGCGTTCGTGCAGCCACTCGGCGCAGGCCTCGGCAAAGCGGTCGGCCAGTGCCTTGAGCATGATGGATGAGTAATCGTCGTGCGTGGCTTCGAACTCCGCCAGCTTGCGCTCGATGCCGATGCCGGCGGTCACGGCGAAGGCGCCCACGTAATCGCGCACGTTGGCGCTGCGATCGGCCACGAAGTCGGTCAGGCAGTAGTTGGGCTTGCCCGCCGGGCGCTCGTGCTGCTGGCGCAGGCCATGCCACGCGCCCAAGCGTTCGCTGCGCGACTCGTCGGAGTACAGCACGATGTCGTCGCCCTCGGCGTTGGCCGGGAACAGGCCGAACACGGCGTTGGCGGTGATCCATTTTTCGGCCACCACGCGCTCCAGCATCTTTTGCGCATCGGCGAAAACGTTGCGCGCGGTTTCGCCGACGATTTCGTCATCGAGAATCTTCGGGAAGCTCCCCGCCAGGTCCCAGGTCTGGAAGAACGGGCCCCAGTCGATGTACGGAACGAGGTCGGCGAGTTCGACGTTGCGCAGGGCCCTGACACCAAGTTCGCGCGGCACTGGCGGCACGTACGAGGCATCTTCGTTCCACGCGAAGCGATTGGCTCGCGCATCGCCAAGCGTCACCAGCGTGACGCCTTTCTTTTGCGCGTGCTGGTCGCGGATGCGCGCGTAGTCTTGCGCCACTTCGGAGGCAAACTCGTCGCGCTTTTCGGTGGACAGCAGGGACGTCACCACGCCGACGGCGCGCGAGGCGTCCGGCACGTACACCACCGGGTTGCTGTAGTTGGGCGCGATCTTGATGGCGGTGTGCGCGCGCGAAGTCGTCGCGCCACCGATGAGCAGCGGCACGTCAAAACCGAGGCGCTCCATCTCGCCCGCAATGAACGCCATCTCTTCGAGCGAAGGCGTGATCAGGCCCGACAGGCCGATGGCCTGCGCGCCATGCTCGCGCGCGGCATTGAGTATCTTGTCGCACGGCACCATCACGCCCAGGTCGACCACGTCGTAGCCATTGCAGCCGAGCACCACGCCTACGATGTTCTTGCCGATGTCATGTACGTCGCCCTTGACCGTGGCGACGACGATCTTGCCCTTCGAAGCGGCACCCGTGCGGGCCTTTTCTTCTTCGATGAAGGGAATCAGATGCGCCACGGCCTGCTTCATCACGCGAGCGGACTTGACCACCTGCGGCAGGAACATCTTGCCCGCGCCGAACAGATCGCCGACGACGTTCATGCCATCCATCAGCGGGCCTTCGATCACCGCCAGCGGCGGCTTGCCTTCGGCAGCGAGCTTGGCGCGCACTTCTTCGGTGTCGGCGACGACGAATTCGGTGATGCCCTTGACCAGCGCATGCGACAGCCGCGCTTCGACCGACCACGCGCGCCAGGCGAGATCCTGTGCCGCTTCCTTGGCCTGCCCCTTCACGGTCTGCGCCAGTTCGACGAGCGCTTCGCCCGCGCCTTCGTGGCGATTGAGGACGACGTCTTCGACCTTCTCGCGCAGGTTGGCGTCGAGGTCGTCGTACACGCCCAGCATGCCGGCATTGACGATGCCCATCGTCAGCCCCGCGTGGATGGCGTGATACAGGAACACTGTGTGGATCGCCTCGCGCATGGCGTCGTTGCCACGGAACGAGAAGCTCACGTTCGACACCCCGCCGCTGGTCTTGGCGTACGGCAGGTTCTTGGAGATCCAGCGCACCGCTTCGATGAAGTCGACGGCGTAGTTGTTGTGCTCCTCGATGCCGGTGGCGATGGCGAAGATGTTGGCGTCGAAGATGATGTCTTCAGGCGCGAAGCCGATGCCTACCAGCAAGTCGTAAGCGCGCTTGCAGATTTCGGTCTTGCGCTGGTAGGTGTCGGCCTGGCCCTTCTCGTCGAAGGCCATGACGATCACCGCCGCGCCGTAGCGCTGGCACAGGCGTGCGTGATGCAGAAAGACGTCTTCGCCTTCCTTCATCGAGATCGAGTTAACAATGCCCTTGCCCTGGATGCACTTGAGGCCGGCTTCGATCACTTCCCACTTGGACGAGTCGATCATCACCGGCACGCGCGAGATGTCCGGCTCGGACGCGATGAGCTTGAGGAAACGCTCCATCGACGCGACCGCGTCGAGCATCGCTTCGTCCATGTTGATGTCGATGACCTGCGCGCCGTTTTCGACCTGCTGGCGGGCCACCGCCAGGGCGTCGTCGAAGCGGCCTTCGAGGATCATCCTGGCGAAGGCGCGCGAGCCGGTGACGTTGGTGCGCTCGCCGACGTTCACGAACAGGCTGTCGGCCCCGACGTCAAAGGCTTCCAGTCCGGACAGGCGCAGGCGCGGCTCGATCTGCGGCAGCGCGCGCGGCGCCACGCCGCGGGCCACCTGTGCGAGCGCGCGGATGTGATCGGGCGTGGTGCCGCAGCAGCCGCCGATGATGTTGACGATGCCGTGGCGCGCCCATTCGCCGACTTCGTGTGCGAGTTCTTCGGGCGTTTCGTCGTAGCCACCGAAAGCGTTCGGCAGGCCGGCGTTGGGATGCGCGGACACGTGGCAGTCGGCCACGCGAGAGAGTTCTTCGACGTAGGCGCGCAGCTCACGCGCGCCGAGTGCGCAGTTCAGGCCGATCGACAGCGGTCGCGCGTGACGCAGCGAATTCCAGAAGGCTTCCGCCGTCTGCCCGGACAGCGTGCGGCCCGATGCGTCGGTGATGGTGCCGGAGATCATCACCGGCAGGCGGCGGCCGAGATCGTCGAACAGGCGCTCGACGGCGAAGATGGCCGCCTTGGCGTTGAGCGTGTCGAAGACCGTTTCGATCAGCAGGATGTCGGCGCCGCCGTCCACCAGCCCGCGTGCCGAGTCGTAGTAGTCGTCGGCCAGCGCGTCGAAGCTGATGTTGCGAAAGCCCGGATCATTCACGTCCGGCGAAATCGACAACGTGCGCGAGGTCGGCCCGATGACGCCGGCGCAGAAGCGCGGCCTGGACGGGTTCCTGGCCGTGTACTCATCGCACAGTTCGCGCACCAGGCGCGCGCCGGCCACGTTCAGCTCGTAGGCGATCGATTCCAGCCCGTACTCGGCCTGCGACACGCGCGTGGCGTTGAAGGTGTTGGTTTCGATGAGTTCTGCGCCGGCTTCGAGGTATTCGCGATGAATACCGGCGATCAGTTCGGGGCGCGTCAGCAGCAGCAGATCGTTGTTGCCCTTGACGTCCTTGCCGTGCGCGCGGAAGCGCTCGCCGCGATAGTCGGCTTCGCCCAGCTTGTAGCGCTGGATCATGGTGCCCATGGCACCGTCGAGGATCAGGATGCGCTGGGCGAGAAGCTGGCGGAGTTCGGGGCTGCGGTCTGGCTGCATGTTATGGCTTGCTCTGTGGCGTGGTGCGATGGCGGCGGGCAACAAAAAACCCGTCGGCCTCGGGCTCAACGGGTTTGGCTGTCGTGTTGCGCAAAACTCGCGTCGCTTTAGCGGAATTTTTGGGCTGCGCCCCGCAAGCTGAGGCTCAAATCGGCGCAAGCTGCGAATTCTGCGCGCAAGTCACTGATTCGTCAAGAAAGTCCATGCCGGGCAGAGGGTCTTGTCAGTTGGGTATGCAGCCCATGATCCCGCATTCGTACGGATCGAGGAAGCGCGTCTCGGTACGTACGACCTTGCCGTCCCTGAAGATGACGTTGAACCGCTTGAGCTGGCCGCCGTGGCCGATGCTCTCGACGTTCCACTCCCAGGCTTCTTCCTTGGAGAAGTAATACGTCTGCGAGGACATCGGTTCGCCGAGCGTGCGCAGGACGTCTTCATGCGTCATGCCCGGCTTGATCTTGTCCATGTACGGATCGGTCAGCACCTGCGCGACGTTGGATACCTGGTCGTTTGCGCCGACGGTGATCATGTAAACCGTGGTGCCGAAGGGCTGGTTGTTGTACTCCAGTTGGCGCGAGCCGTCCGGGTTCTTGTAGACCGCCCGTGGCTGGCCGGCGAGACGGACGACGTCCGCCTCGCTCTGCCCCGGCTGGACCTTGAGCGGCCCCAGGCTGCTCGCACAGCCGAACAGCACGGCCGCCAGACAACACACGATGCTCGTGGTGATTCGCATGATCGGCTCCATTCGGAGGTGGCAATGCCTGTAGCGACTAAACAGCGATCGGACGCGCGATATTCCAGTGAGCCGCGCGGGTTCAGTTTTCTTCGTAGGTCAGGATGTCGGTACGCGTCACGCGGCCGGCACGGTTGAAGTACACGAGGAAGTGCTGGCGGAAGCCGTCCATCCAGTCCGGCGCGTTCCAGTCCCAGGTGATCTCGTTCTTCAGGTTCGGCGTCTTGGAACCCGGCGCGCCCAGAAGGCGGCGCACGTCGTCTTCGGTCATGCCTTGCTTGACCTTGTAGACCTGTTCGCGGGTGAGCACCTGGTCGACCGCGAGCACCTTGTTGTCCGGGGCAATGATGACCATGTACGTCACCTGGCGCGACGGCTGGTCGGAGTACTCCCATTGCTGGCCGCCGTCGGCGTTCTTCCAGGTGTGGTTGGGCTTGCCGACCTGCGTCTCGACGTCGGCCACGGTGGCAATGCCGGGCTTGAGTTTGGCAAAGCCGCCATCGACCATCGTGGCGCAGGCGGAAAGGGACAGGGCGAGGGCGGCGAGGAGGGCCTTGGTTCTCATTGTGTGATCTTCTTTCTTGGTTATTCTGGCAGACCGCTCAGCCGGCCGTCTGCACCATGGTGCGGGAGACTTCCACGACGCGGCCGTCAGGGCCGAAATGTACGTTGAATCGCATTTCCTGCGTACCCATGCCCACGTAGGGCCAGTCCCA
This sequence comes from Uliginosibacterium sp. sgz301328, assembly GCF_041807905.1. NCBI lineage: Bacteria > Pseudomonadati > Pseudomonadota > Betaproteobacteria > Rhodocyclales > Zoogloeaceae > Uliginosibacterium > Uliginosibacterium sp. sgz301328. The sequence continues at coordinate 39,417 of NZ_JBGVSA010000026.1, read as the reverse complement.
GACGACCTGCTGCTTGAGACGGAAGGGCACGCGCGAGATCGGCGCACCGAGGATGCGGCGCACTTCGTCTTCGCTCATGCCGGTATGGATGCGATTGAAGTTCTCTTCGGTCAGCACTTGTTCCATGGACAGTAGGACTCCGTCTGGCGAGATGTGCAGCATGTAGTTGTGCGTGCCGTTTGGCATGCGCGAATACTCGAGGATGACGCCGCCGTCATCGGCCGGCCACTGCTTGGTCGGCTGGCCCATGTAGCGATGCACGTCTTCCACCGTGGATTCGTTTGGTTTGAGTTTGTTCTCGGCAACCCAATCGCAGGCAAACAGCATCAGGCAGGCTCCCAGGACGAGACAGGCACGACGCAGGCGCATGGCAAACCTCTACGAGCGGCTCAGGCGCGAGACACGCTGGCGCACTTCCAGCGCCATGCTCTGCCCCTGCGAGAGCATGCGCAAGCCGGGCATGCCCGGGCGGTGGAAGGCGTCGGTGATGTGCGTGATCGGCTCGAAGCAGAAGAACGGCTGGTTTTCGGGGCGGAAGAAGATCGACAGATCCAGCCCGGCCGGCTCGACCGTGTCCCATTCGAGCGCGAGGTCGATGTCGTCGCGCTCCATGCGCATGCGCCCGTCCCAGCCAGAAAAATTGTTGTCGATGCGGCCGCGCCCGAGCGTGCGCAGCGCGTTGAAGTCCCAGTCCGGCGGCACGCCGCGCACGTGGTCGGTGGGCAGGCTGCCGGTCTCCTTCCAGTAGCCATCGGCGGCGAACTGCACGCGCGGGCCGTCGATGTCCGCGCCACGCAGGTAGAACGGGTGCCACGCCAGCCCGTACGGCATCGGGCTGTCGCCCAGGTGCGTGACCGACAGGCGCATGCTCATCACCTCGCCTTCGACGGCGTAGGTCTGGGTGGCCTGGTAGTCGTACGGATAGTCGTGGTAGCGGTGCGACTCGAGCAGCATATGGATGCGCGTGTCGGTGTGCTCTTCGACCTGCCAGACCTGCATCCAGCCATTGCCATGGATGGGGTACGGCACATCGTCGCGGTTGTTGGCCATTGGATGGAAGACGCCGTCGACGGTGATGCCGCCGGCGGTGACGCGATTCGACCATGGCACCAGCGGGAAGTTGGAAACGATGCGCCGGCCGTCGTAGCTCGGTTGATAGGGTCGCCACAACGGTTGCCACGCGTCGTCGCGCCGCACTTCCCAGAATGCGGCGCTGCCGCCCAGCGCGGGCAGCACGCCCAGGCGCTGCTCATCATTGCCGATGGTCAGGATGGTAGGTTCATTCATGGTTGTCTCTGCCGCAACGGGAGCGGAGATTGTCGTCCAGGCATACCGCCCGGCGCGATACGTTTTGCTCAATAACCTTGTTCGTCGAGCCACTCACGGATGCGGTCGGCAACCTGTCGCCAGTCGCGTTCGAGCATCAGCCCATGGCCCATGTCCGCGAAAATTTCGGCCTGCACTCCGTAGGTCTCGCCCGTATCGACCACCTGCCTCGCCGGGATCAGCGTGTCGTGCTCGGCGCCGAGAATCAACATCGGAGGGCGATACATGCGTGCCGGGCTGGGCAATGCGAACAGCGTCATGTCCCACACCGCGCGCATCGACTCCGGCTGCATCCGCAGGAAGCACGACTGCAGCACCTCGGGCGTGACCGGCTGGTGGAACAGGGCCTCGCGCAGCGTATCCAGATGAGGTTGTCCGCCGCCGAGCACACGATTCAGGTCCAGCAACATGGCCGGGCGCTGGAACAGCAATCCGGCCGCCGCCATCGCAAGGCCGCCGGGCGGCACCGAACACATGAGCACCACGCCGGGCACGTCTTCGTGTTCGAGCAGTTTCTGCACCACCAGGCCGCCCATCGAATGGCCGACCAGGACCGGCCGCGCGGGAAGGCTGGCGATGGCTTCGCGGACATCGTTGACGTAGTCGTCGATGGATAGCGCGTCGAGATGCTCGCGCCCCGCGCTGCCGCCGTGTCCGGACAACGATACTGCGTGCGCCGACCAGCCGTGCGATGCGAAATACGACAGAAAGTGGTCGTCCCAGCACCATGCGCCGGCATAGGCGCCGTGCACGAACAGCAAGGGCGTGGCGCGCGCTGCGCCCTGCGGCAGGCAGGAGAGGATTTCGAGATGGCTGGGGGTGCCGGACATCAGGGGGCTTTCCCGCCGCCGCTGGCGGCGCGTGAGAACCGTTCATGGTCCGCTGCAACGGATCATGAACGGATTCTGGGACAGCTTACTTCCTCGGAACGTTCAAGCCACGCTTGACGGCCGCGCGCTTGGCGATGGCGTCGTACCAGCGCTTGACCTCGGGGTACTGCTCCAGATCGGTCTGGTGCATGGCGTAGCGATGGATCCACGGCCAGGTTGCGATGTCGGCAATGGAGTACTCCTTGCCGGCGAGGAACTTGCGGCCCTTCAGGCGCGTGTTGAGCACGCCGTAGATGCGCTGCGTTTCGCCCCAGTAGCGCGACACGCCATACGGCACCGGGGTCTGGGCGCGCAGGAAGTGGTGCGCCTGACCCAGCATCGGGCCGACCGAACCCATCTGGAACATCAGCCATTGCAGCGCTTCGTACTTGCCGGCGACGTCTTCGGGCAGCAGCTTGCCGTACTTGCTGGCCAGGTAGACCAGGATTGCGCCGGACTCGATGAGCGTGATCGGCTTGCCGTCAGGACCATCGGAATCGACCAGCACGGGAATCTTGTGGTTCGGGTTCAGCGCCAGGTACTCGGGCGTCATCTGCTCGCCTTTGCCGATATTGATCGGCTTGACCTCGTACTTGACGCCGAGTTCTTCGAGCATGATGGATATTTTTTGGCCGTTGGGGGTGCCCCACGTGTAGAGGGTGATCAAGATGTGACTCCGGGTGCGATTGGGAAAAGCCCGGCAAGCGTACCGCAGCTTGCGACGCTGTGGCACGCGCCGCGCGCATGGTGGCGCGTCGTCGGCGCATGCCTGTTGCGTCCGCGATTCGTCTGGCGGGGTTTAAACCACCTAGAACTTGCGATAGCGCTCGCTCGAACTGGAACTCGACGCCCCTTCGCTTCCGCGGATGAACCACTCCCGTCGAGGCGCCTCGATGGGTGGATCGAACAGCACGATGTCGGAGCTCACCCCTTCTGGCGGCTGCGGGGGGCGCGACGGTTGCGGCTGCACGGCGATCATGCTCTGCCGCCACACTTGTTCTGCGATGCGATCGGCATGTTCGTTGCCTGAGCCGACCGCCACGGCGACAGTGTAGCGATCGCTCGATCCGACGACCATGGCCTGTCTTGAGTCGGGGGATTGGGACACCCACTGTGCGCGCCAGCCGCCATCGTTTGACGACAGCATATCGAGCACGATGAAGCTCGCCGCCGTGGACAGCACGCGCAGGCCCTCCGCGCCAGCCTGCTGGACATGCACCGGGCCGCTGTTGCCGGTCGCCAGCGCGCGCCATGCGGTGGCCGCTTGCGACAACGTGACGTCACCGTTGGCGTCAGGCGCATCGGCCGCCAGTGGCGGTTCCAGTCCGACGAGGTGCAAGCGTTCGGCCAGCGCCGATGGCGGCAATTGATGCAGCAGCGCGCCCATGGGGCCAGGGCGGTGTTGTGCGAGCGCAGTGCGCAGCGAGGCCGTGTCGAAGGGTATCTGCGAGTCGGGCGGCGTTCCTGGCGGCGGATTGCCGAATACCGTCGCCGCCGTGGCGCGGCGCGTATCCAGCGCCAGCGTGGCCGCGTGCGGCCACCACCACTGCGGCAACGTGCGCCGCGTCGATACCCCGTCGGGCAATGAGCCATTCGGCGCGCCGACCCATACGAGCGCTTCGTTGCTGACGTTGTCGAGCACCAGCACGGCGGCGTCCGGGGCGTTCGAATCGCGGACGATGTCGAGCACGTGCCGTTGCATGTCGGCATCCAGCGTCGACGTCAGCGTCTGGCCCGGCTGCTTGAGCAACTGGCGCGCCAGATGCGGCGCCAGTGCGTACCGCGGCTGGCCGCGCGGTGCATCGAGCCGCTGCTGGGCAAGGCGCGCGATGTCCGAGCACATCTGCGGGCTGCCGAGATTGCGTGCCAGCGCACACGCGCGGCGCGCGACGATTTCGGGCTTGGCGTTGGGACCACGCAGCAGCGCGGCCAGGATCACCGCCTCGGGGCGCGTGAGCTGGTGCGTATCCATCCCGAACAGAAAGGCGCTGCCGGCGGCGAGCCCTTGCAGATCGCCGCGCAATGGCGCGAGATTGAGATATGCCTCGAGAATCTGGGCCTTGGTCCAGTGGCGCTCCAGTTCGATGGCGGCCAGGCTCTGGTCCCACTTCTGCGTGTAGCTGCGGCGGCCGCGTGACGGCAGGCGCAGCTCGGGCTCGAGCAGCCCCGCCACCTGCATGGTGAGCGTCGAGCCGCCGCGCTGGGTATGACTCCACAGGTTCTGCCAGGCAGCGCCGATGAACGCGCGCCAATCGACGCCCGGGTGTTCAAAAAAACGTTTGTCTTCGGCCGCCAGCAGCGCTTCGCGCATGGCCGGCGACAGTGCAGTGAGCGGCGTCCACGGTAGCCGGCGCACGGTGAAGTCCAGTCGGACGTCGGACAGCGGCGTGCCCTTGCGGTCCAGCAGCGTGGCGTCGGAACCGACAAAGCCATTGCGAACCTGTTCGAACGATGGCAGTTGGGCAAACGCCGGCGCGTTCGCAACGGCGATCACAAACGCAACGCACAGGACTCGGACGGACTTCATCAAGGGGTGGAACAAGGCAGGAGCGCCGAATTGTGCCCCTTACACCCCGGCTTGTCATTGGAGGCGCGCAACCACGCCGCCGCCCTTTCTGTGAATTTTCAGCAGACGCGCTTCCACTCCTGCAATTCGGTGGCCAGCAATTGATGACCATCCGCACGCGCCCTGGCGGCGAGTTCCTCGGCGTTGGAATCGTTCACCAGCTCGTGGCCGAAGCCGCGCAGGAGTTGGTTGTAGATCTCATCCAGATTCGGCTTTTTCGACGGCGGTTGATCATTGACGAGCTCACCCATGGCAATCCTCCTGGACCGTGATTGAAGGAAACGGAACCGTACCTGCACGGCCCGTTCCCGGTCGACAGCCCTTTGCCGGATCGGTTCGCCGCGCGTCAGCCCGCCATGAAGCCTAGGTTACGCGTCGCGAAATTGCCGATGTTGGGGATCACGTCGGACATGCTGCTGTCGGGTACCCCGAACCACCGCGCCAGCGTGGCGCCGTACTGGTCGACCGACGTGGTCGGCAGCAGGCGCCCCGAGCCCACGTCGTCGTTGCTGCCCAATGCGACGTCCGGGAAAGTCCCATACATGTTGCCGCCATTGACGGCGCCGCCCACGACGAAGTGGTGCGCGCCCCAGCCATGGTCCGAGCCGTCGCCATTGCTGGTCAGCGTGCGACCGAAGTCGGACGCCGTGAACAGCGTGACGTTGCGGTCGACGCCGAGCGTCGACGTCAGGCTCTGGAAATACGCGATGGCGTCCGACATTTCGCGCAGCAGCGCGGGTTGTTGGGTGAGCTGAAAATCGTGCGTGTCGAATCCACCCAGGCTGACGAAGAACACCTGTCGCCGCGCGCCCAGTACGTCGCGCACGCCAATGAGCTGCGCCACGGTGCGCAACTGCATGGCAAGGCGGCTGCTGGCAAGCGAAGCCGGCAGCGTGGGCGCGATGGTCGACTGCCCCAGCGCGCCGCTGACCGTGCTGGCCGCGCCAAGGCTGCGGCTGACGACGTCGGCGTAGTCCTGTTCCAGCGCCGAATTGCTGCCTTCGGTGATGATCGCCCGCAGCGCGTCGTCGCCGCTGGGGCTGCCGAACAGGCTCGTGCCGGACAGCGCGCTGACCGCCGTCGCGCCGCCATTGGTGGTGGCCGTGCCCGACCCGACCTGGTACTGGAAGATCGTCTGCCCGGCCAGGAAGGTCGAGCTGCCGCTGGCCGAGATGGCGGTGAAGACCGACTGCGTGTTCTGCGACTTGAACATGTCGCCCAGCCGGCCGCCCCAACCGACGCGCACGCCTTCCGGCGCGAAAGCCTGCCACGTCGCCTGCTGGTCGTTGTGCGAAAACAGCTTGGGTGGCAGCGGTGCGCCGCTGGCTTTGTACTGCGCCAGCGTGAGCGGCTGCAGCAACGGGCCGACGTTCGCCAGTACGGCCGCACGGTTCTGCTGGAAGAGGCTTTGCAGGGACGCCATCTCCGGCGCCAGCGCGAACTGACGCCCGCCTTGCGATGTGGTGGGCACGATCTCCAGCAGATTGGCCCGGGCGCGCGCCAGCCCTTTCGAGCCGTCGGCGACCTCGCCGCTCCCGCCGCGGGCGGCGGCGTACTTGTCGTAACTGGCCTGGTCGTAGGGCATGACCATATTGTTGTGGTCATTGCCGCCGTATAGGAACAGGCACACCAGCGCGCGATAGTCCGGCGCGCTCTGCGCCGCCGCCGCGCCGATGCCGGCGAGGTTCAGCGCGAACGGCGCGCCCGCGCCCAGCGAGGACAGTGCCGCCGCGCGCTTGAGGAATTCACGCCGCGAGGCATTTCCGATTCTGTGCATGGGGCTCTCCTTACTTCTGCACGATGTAGTCGGTGCTGGCCATGGTCAGCAGCACGGCCAGCAGCACGCGGTTACGGCGATCCGTGGCGTTGTTGGTCGCCGTGTTGGTGCGCAGGTTGATGTCCGAAATGGCCGCGATGATGCGCGAGCGGGTGCTGGTCTTCATGTTGCCGGCCGTCAGCAGCAGGTTCAGGCGATCGACCAGGGCGCCGGGTTGATCGGCCAGCGCCAGCTCCTTGCTGTAATCGGGCGCGGCCCGGTCGAGACTCGGCCCGACGTAGCCCTGCACATAGGTCTGCATCGAATTGATGTAGATGGCGACCGTGCTCTCGTTGGAAATCTGCATCTCCGGCGCCACCAGCCCGAGGCTGGCCACCTGCGTGTTGGACGGCACGTAGCCGGGCCGGAAGAAGTTGAACACCGACGACGAATTCATCGGCGTCTGGCCCAGCGTGCTGTCGGTGCTGCCCACCTGGTAGCGGCCGCTCGGTGGCGTCGCGTGGAAAGCGCGCAGCCAATTGCCGAGCCGGACGATCGGTTCGCGCAGTTTGCCGTAGCCCGGACCCTGTGCGGTCGTCGCGTCGCGCGCTTCCGGATCGAGCAGTACCGCCCGGATAACCGCCTTCATGTCGCCGCGCACACCCTGCCCGTTATTGGCAAAAGCCGTCGCCACGCGCGAGATGTAAGCCGGACTCGGATTGCTCGTGACAAGCCGCTGAATGAGCTGGCGTGCGAAGAACGGACCGGCATTGGGATGGTTGAAAAGCGCATCGAGCGCGACGTTCAGGTCGCTGTTCACATCGGCGACGCTCGGCGTGCCGGACATCTGCGGAATGGTCGCGGACAGGAAGCGCTTCTCCGATACCGAGTGGTACTTGGGGTACGCCTGCATCGGAATGACGTCTCGATCCGGGTCCTGCGCCAGGCTGTTGCCTACCCAGCGATTGTCCGAATTGTCGGGCCCGCCCCAGCTCCAGCCGGTGAATACCTTGGCCAGCCCGGAGACGTCGCTGTTGGTGTAGGTCTCGATCGGCTTGCCGTCCCTGAGCACGGGCGAGCCGTCCGGGTTGAGCTGGTAGAGGCCGATGGTGAACAACTGCATCACTTCGCGCGCGTAGTTTTCGTCGGGCACGCGGCCGGCGCCGTTTTCTTTCTGGTTGCGCAGGTACGTGAGGTACTGCCCCATCGCCGGATGCAGCGTGACGTCCTGAAGCAGCGTGCGGAAGTTGCCGAAGGCGTTGCGGCCGAGCACGTCGTAATACGACGCGATCGAGCGCACGCTGACCGAACTCTGGAACGAGACGACGAAGATCTCGGACAGCGCCAGCGCCACGCGTTGGCGCAATTGATCCTGTCCGGCTGCCGCCTGCGTCCAGAAGCTCTCCAGGAAGTCCTTCTGTTGGAGGGTCGCGCCAGAAGCGAGCTGGCTCTTGATGTTGTCGACATAGGCGCGGTGCGAACTCGGCGCAATCGCGAACTGCCGCGTGATCCACGATGCGGGGCCGTTGGCGGCGATGTCATCGATGCTCGCTTCGTCGGCCCCGAAAGTGGCCTGCGACAGAAGGCGCGCCGCATCGAGGCTGGATGTCGGTATCGCCACAGGCGAGTCTTCGCCCTGCGAGCCCGAACTCGACGATGAACCGGACTGTCCCGGCTGACTGGATTGATTCGCTTGGCTGGACTGGCTGGACGATCCGCCGCTGGTGCCGCCGCCTCCGCCGCCACCGCAGGCGGAGAGCAGCGCAAGCACCAGCGAGACCGCCAGTGCGTGCTTGATGGAGTGCCTCATGGGCGCCTCTCTTTTCTCTCGGTTTGGGTCGGCCGGATTCTAGAGAGACGTCAAAAACGCGCTGTCAGAAGCGGATCAGTGGATTTTTGTCAGAGATAAACGGAAATCGACTATCAGTAACTTCCTACGCAATAGCCCGACAAGTGGCTTTAGCCTGCGCGGCGCCGGCTTGCGAGGGCGCCGAGAAGAATGATGGCGCTCAGCGCCACGACAGGCCAGTTCGCCCAGTGCGCATAGGGCGTCATGCCCTGGTAGCCGCGGACATCCGTGATCAGCGCGCCGGCCGTGAAGGGCGCGAGCACCTCGCGCACATGACCATCCGGTTCGATCACGGCGGTCATGCCCGTATTGGTCGCGCGCATCATCGGGCGACCGGTTTCCAGCGCGCGCATGCGCGCAATCTGCAGGTGTTGCGGCTGTGCATGCGAATTGCCGTACCACGCGAGGTTCGACATATTCAGCATGAGCGTGGCTTCGGGCAATGCGTGCAGCAGTTCCTCGCCAAACACATCTTCGTAGCAGATGTTGACGGCGATCTTCTGTCCCGCCAGCGACAGGGGCTTTTGCCCCGCCGGCCCGCGCGTCTGGTCCGACATGGGAATGTTCGCCAGCCTGTAGAACCAGCCGAAGAAGGGCGGCGAGAACTCTCCGAAGGGCACCAGGTGATGCTTGCCGTAGAACTGCTCGCCGCCCGGTCCGCGCGTGATGGCACTGTTGAAAACACGTCCTTCCTCATCGCGCGTGAAGATGCCCACCACCACGTCGCCGCCGGCGGCTTGCTGGAGCGCATCGAGGTAGCCTTCGGGCAGGTGCGTATCGAACAGCGGCAGGCTGGTTTCCGGCAGCACGACGATGCGCGCGGGGTGCTGGCGCACCATGTCCAAATTGAGTTGCAGCCACTTCAGGATCAACTCGCGGCGCCACTTCTGCTCCTGCGCGATGTTGGTCTGCACCAGCGATACGCGGGTCGGCTCGCCGACAGGATCGGTCCACGCCACCTGCCGCAGGGCCGCACCCGAAAGCACGATCACCAGTGCCAAGCCCAGTGCGCCGCGCCGCTGCTCGCGCTTGAGGGCGGACACCAGCAACGCTGCCACCAGTACAAGAACAAAGCCGACGCCGTAGCTGCCGATCACCGGCGCCCAGCCTGCCAGCGGACTGGGCGGGGTCTGCGTGTAGCCGATCGCCAGCCACGGAAAACCGGTCAGGACCCGGCCGCGCAGCCATTCGCCGAGCGCCCAGGCCGCCGCGGCGACAATTGCATTCCACGCCCAATGCCGAAGGCGGCATCGTGCATACAACCAGGCCGACAGTGCCGGGAACAAGGCCAGGTATGCGCAAAACAGCGCCACCCCGAGGACCGCCAATGGCGCCGGCATGCCCCCGTAGCGATGCAGCGCCACATAGAGCCAGCACAGGCCCGCGAAGAACGCGCCGAACCCCCACACGAAGCCGCGCCATGCGGCGCGCCCCGGCTTGGCGTCACGCAGGAAATGGAACAGAACGCCCCAGCAGACAAATGCCAGGGGGAACACACCGAAGGGAGCGTAGGCGAAAACACTCAACGCGCCCGCCAGAAGTAACAGCAGTGAAGTCATGCGAAAGAGGCTGTTCGGCAAACCTCGCAGGATGCCACGGGACGGCGGCAAAGACATGACTGCCACGCAACGCGACGTTTTGCACGGCCGGGATCGGTCCCAGAGCGGTATACGTCAACACGCATGGATAACATATACACAAAATTGTATACAACGTTGTACGCTGAATCGTATTCAGTAACCAGGCAGTATTCGGCCTTTTGCATTCATGACGAAGGCGGGAACGACCATGCGGGATTCGGGCGATCAGGATTCGGTTCGACACATCGTGCGCACCTTGCGGCGGCGAATCGTGGCGTGGCAGTACCCGCCGCAATTCCCTCTGGTCGAAGAAGCGCTCGCGCAGGAGTTCGGTCTCAGTCGCAGCCCCGTCCGGCAGGCGCTGACCCATCTGGCGGCCGAAGGGCTCGTTGAACGCTTGCCGCGCCGTGGCTTCCGCGTGCAGCAACTCAAGATGGTCGACGTCGAAGATCTCTACGGATTCCGGCTGGCCCTCGAAAGCCAGGTCGTGCGCGCGCTGGCCTCTCGCGGGCTCGACGAGCAAACGCTCGCCCGCCTGCGGGCGCCGTGGCAAGACCCGCAGGCATTGGCCAGCGAGCCGGTGACGCGACTGGCCGAACTCGACGAGGGCTTTCACCTCGGGCTCGCGCAGGCGCACGGGAACGCCCTGATCATCCGACACCTCGAACATATCAATGAACGTCTGTTCGCCTTCCGCGAACTGGACTTCGACGGCAACGACCGCATCGCCAGCACGTGCGCGGAGCACGGCGGCATCCTGGAGGCGATCGTTGCGCGCGACGTTGCCCTGGCATGTGAACTCATCGAGCGGAACATCAACAGTGGCCTGGGCAACGTCGAAGACGCCCTCGTCCGTCTGGTGGGTCGCTCCTATCTCAGCTCGACGCATCCCGTCTCGAAAGGAGTTTCACCATGAGTGCCACCCCGACGGTCAGGCCAAAGTTGTGGGTAACAGGTGACCTGAATGCCTTCTTCGGATTGTTCACGAACGTACTGCTCAATGTGCTGGTGCTGTCCGGGCTCGCGCTTTATGTCGTCCAGATGCCCGGCGACACGGTGTACGGCCGCATCCTGCCAGCACTGGGCATCGCGCTGCCCCTTGGCAACCTCTTCTACGCCTACCTCGCCTGGCAACTTGCCAGAAAGGAAGGACGAGACACCGTAACCGCGATGCCGTACGGCCCGAGCGTGCCGCACATGTTCATCGTGGTCTTCGTGGTGATGCTGCCGACCTACCTTGCCACCAAGGACCCGATCCTGGCGTGGAAGCTCGGTCTCGTGTGGGCCTTCATCGTCGGCGTCATCGTGCTGCTCGGCGCCTTCGTCGGCCCCACCATCCGCAAGTACACGCCACGCGCGGCCATGCTGGGGACGCTGGCCGGCATCTCCATCGCATTCATCTCCATGCGCCCGGCATACCAGATGTTCGATGCAGCATGGATCGGACTGGTCTGCTTCATGATCATCCTGCTGTCGTGGGTCGGCCAGGTACGCCTGCCCTTCGGCGTGCCAGGCGGGCTGGCGGTGGTGCTCGTGGGCTCGGCGATGGCGTGGATCGCCACGGCGCTCGGCTGGAGCGATCTGATGCAGCCGACGGCCGTCGGCGAAGCCATGCAGCACTTCTCCCTGTACCTGCCGGTGGTCAGCGGCGACGTTCTGTCGATCCCGTTCGAAAAAATATGGCCGCTGCTGGTCACGGCCATTCCGCTGGGCATCTATAACTTCACCGAGGGCATCAACAACGTCGAATCGGCCAGCGCCGGCGGCGACAACTACAACCTGCGCGCGATCCTGTTGGCCGACGGCCTGGGTGCCATCGTGGGCGCCTTCCTCGGTTCGCCCTTCCCGCCCGCCGTCTATATCGGACACCCGGGCTGGAAAGCCATGGGCGGGCGCATCGGCTATTCGCTGGCAACGGGTATCGGCGTGGCGATCATCTGCTTCCTTGGCCTCACGGCACTGCTGCTGTCGCTGATTCCGCTCGTGTCGATCGTCCCGATCCTGCTGTTCATCGGGCTGGTGATCGGCGCGCAGGCCTTCCAGGCTTCGCCCAAGCGGCATGCGCCAGCTATCGTGCTGGCGCTGGTGCCGAACATTGCCGAGTGGGCCAAGACACAGGTCGACGGCGCGCTGGGCGCGGGCGGCATCAACGTCGCCGACGTGCCGGTCAAGGCGCTTGCCGACATGGCCAATGCAGGCGTGCTGTACCACGGCATGGAATTGACGGGCGGCGGCGCCGTGCTCGCCGGCCTGGTGATCGGCGCAATCGCCGTGTTCGTCATCGACCGCCGCTTCAACTGGGCCGCGGTGTACGCGGGTGCTGCCACCGTTCTCTCGTTCTTCGGTTTCATTCATGGCTCGCAACTGGCCATCAACGCATCGCCCGGCGTGTCGTTCGGCTACGGGCTGGCCACGCTGCTGTTCATCTTCATGGCGTGGCAGCAGACCCGCTCTGGCGAAGGCATCAGTTGGGCGCCGTCGAACGACGACGAAGAGACCGACTACGTCTGAGGAGTACGTTTCATGAGCAAGACCCTGTTCGTTAATGGCACGCTGATGCGCGGCCTCGCGCTGCACAAGAATCTGGACGGCGCCGAGTTCCTGGGCGAATTCCGCACGCGGCCCGTGTATCGCCTGTACTCGATCAACGACGTACACCCAGGCATGTACCGCGTCGCGGAAGGTGGCGTCGCGGTGACCGGCGAGATGTATCGCATGCCGGACGAGGTGTGGGCGCGCGTCGAAGCAGGCGAGCCGCCGCATCTGTATTGCGGCCCCGTTGAGCTGGAAGACGGCCGCGTGGTGGATGGCATCCTGTTCCCGCAGGAACAGATCACCGCTGCGCATACCGACATCTCCAGCTTTGGCGACTGGCGCGCCTACATGGCGTCGAAGGGACGCTGAACGCCGCCCTGGCGTGCCCCTGCCGGCGCCACACGTCATTCACGAGGAGAGGACCATGACCCAGGTATTCAAGGCCGAGCCCTACGATCTGCCGTTCGAACCCGAACACACGGCACTCATCATCATCGACATGCAGCGCGACTTTCTCGAACCCGGCGGGTTCGGCGCCATGCTGGGCAACGACGTGTCGCTCCTGCGCAGCGCCATCGGTCCCTGCAAGGCCGTACTGGATGCCGCCCGCCGTGCCGGCATCTTCGTGCTGCACACGCGCGAGGGGCACAGCACGGACCTGTCCGACTGCCCGCCGACCAAGGTCGCGCGTGGCGGCCTCAAGACCGGCATCGGCGCACAAGGCCCGATGGGGCGCATCCTGGTGCGGGGCGAACCCGGCCACGACATCATCCCCGAGTTGTATCCGATCGCGGGCGAACCCATCATCGACAAGCCGGGCAAGGGCGCGTTCTACGCCACCGACCTTGAACTCAAGCTGCGCAATCGCGGCATCAAGACCCTGATCGTCTGCGGCGTGACCACCGAGGTGTGCGTGCACACCACCGTGCGCGAAGCCAATGACCGGGGTTTCGAGTGCGTGGTGGTATCGGACGCGACGGGTTCGTACTTCCCCGAGTTCCAGCGCATCGGGCTGGAACAGATCAAGGCGCAGGGCGGCATCTTCGGATGGGTCGCGCCTTCGTCGGCCATTGTCGCGGCACTCGCCTGAATCTCCGCGTCATGAGAGCCGTCCGCCTCGGCGCTGATCTGCAACCGCCCGACGGCCGCAGCGTACTGCGAGGGCACGTGCAGACATGTTTTGCGCACGCCGTGCACGTCACGCTGGAAGACGGTCGGCTCATGACGCTGTTGTCCGGGGAGGCGCAGTACGGCATGCGCATCCTCAACATCGCCGAGACTGGATGGCCCGCACTCCGCAACGCCCTGGCGGTCGGCGACGACATGTCCTTGAGCGGATCGATGCTGCGCCACTCACGCTTTGCGCTCTCGCTGGAAGGTGTCGCCATCTGGCAGGCGCCGCCGACGGATGAGCGCCTTGCCCTGCTCGATGCCGCCACGAGAAGCAACGTCATTCACGGTGCGCGCGCGTGGCTGGCCGCACGCCTGGCGGTCGAACAAGCTCGTTCTCCAGCGCCCGTACGTGCGCTCTGGCGCGCAGCGCTGGACGCCTTTTTTGACGCGATCGACGCTTTGCGCGCCAAAGACAGCGTGCGGCTCGATGCATGTGTGCGCGCCGCGCTCGGCCTCGGTCCCGGACTGACGCCGAGTGCCGACGACATGTTCGCCGGATTGCTCATCGGCCTGCGGATGACGCAAGGCCCCCATGCCCTGCTCGCACAAAGCCTGCAACGCCACTGGCATGACACGACGCGCGCCAGTCGCGATGTACTGGAGCAAGCGTCGATGGGCTGGACCACGTCGCGGACGGCCGATGTGTGCCACGCACTGTCACTGCCCAGGGAGTCCGCCGCGCTCGAAATCGCACTCGCCGCACAGGCGACCATCGGCGAGCATTCGGGGCTGGACACACTGATCGGCTTGCTGACCGGCGTGGCTTTCTCCGAAGCCGATAGTGAAAGCAGTCCGTCCCTTCAGTCTCGCTTCCGCCGGCCCCACACGCCGGCGTTCGAAAGGAGCCCTTCCCCATGACCTCGACGCTCACGCGGTTCTTTCCCAACCAGTACCGCGACTCGGTCGCGCTGATGCAACTGTCGGCCAAGCTCGCGCGGCTGTCCGGCGTGACGGAGGCCTCGGCCCAGATGGCGACGCGCGCCAACCTGGAACTGATGCTCGGCGCCGGTCTGCTCGACGCCTTGCCCGAAGCTCGCCCCAACGACATCCTGCTGGTGGTGCGCGGCGAATCCGACGCGCTCGAAGGCGCAGTCGAACAGGCCAACGCGCTGCTCAACGAAAAAGCCACCAATGCCGAGCAGGACACCGAGCGCGAGCCACTGCGCAGCGTGCAGATGGCATTCGAAGCAGGTGGGGGCAAGGCCAATCTGGTGCTCATCTCGACGCCCGGCGACTACGCGGCGGCAGAAGCAATGAAGGCGTTGCGGCTCGGCATGAATGCCATGCTGTTCTCGGACAACGTCAGCGTCGACGACGAAGTGCGCCTCAAGCGCTACGCACAATCGCGGGACCTGATGGTGATGGGGCCGGACTGCGGTACCGCCATCATCGATGGCATGCCGCTGGCATTCGCCAACGTCGTCGCGCGCGGGGACATCGGCGTGATCGGCGCTTCCGGCACCGGTCTGCAACAGGTCACCTGCCTCATCGATCAATACGGCAGCGGCATCACGCATGCCATTGGCACCGGGGGGCATGACCTTTCCGAAGCGGTGGGCGGCATCACCATGCTGACCGCACTCAAGCAATTGTCGTCGGACGCGGCGACCAAAGTGATCGTGCTGGTGTCGAAGCCGCCCGCGCCCGGCGTCGCCGCCAAAGTGGTGGACGCCGCGCGCCAGACCGGCAAGCCGGTGATCGCATGCTTCCTTGGCGCGGAGCCGGAGAGCATCCGCGCAGCAGGGTTGATACCCGCGAGCACGTTGGAAGACGCCGCGCGGCTCGCGGTCGAAACCTCGCAGGGCAAGCCGCTGCAGGCGCATTCCGATGCGAACCAACTGGACGGTAAAGCGCGCGAACTGGCGTCCCGCCTCAAGCCCGGACAGACGACGCTGCGCGGATTGTATTGTGGCGGCACCTTCTGTTTCGAAGCGCTGTTGCTGTTGCAGGACGTCCTGCCCGGACTGCAGTCGAACACACCGACCGGCAAGGTGGAGCGCGCGGGCGACCTGTGGCATAGCCGCGGCAACACCATCCTCGATCTGGGCGACGACGATTTCACGCGGGGACGCCCCCATCCGATGATCGATCCGAGCCTGCGCAACGAGCGCATCGTCGAAGAAGCCGGCGACGCCAGCGTGGGCATCATCCTGCTCGACTTCGTGCTCGGCTATGGCGCGCACGAAGATCCCGCCGGGCAGGTCGCGCCCGCCATCCGCGCGGCACAGAAAGTCGCCGCCGATGGTGGGCGGGAAGTCATCTTCGTCGGACACATCTGCGGCACCAAGGGCGACCCGCAGCAGTTCGACGCGCAGCGCGCGACGCTCACCTCGCTCGGCGTACAACTGGCCGACAGCAACGCGCAGGCGGCTGCACTCTGCAGCGCTGTATTCGCGCACGCCAAGAACAACTGACCCGGAGCCTGAGACATGACGACTCTCATCGAAAGCAAGCCGATCGTCATCAACGTCGGACTGGCAAGCTTCGCCCAGAACATCCACGACTGCGGCGGTGCGGCGCAGACGCTGCAGTGGCAGCCACCCGCCGAGGGCGACCGTCGCATTGGATTGGCACTGGCCCACACCATCAATGACCCGCACATCGAAGCGGCCAATCGCATCGCGTACGAACGCTACCTTGGCGCGCAACCGGTGCTGACCGGCGTGTCGACGGCGCGCGAAGCGGTCCCCGGCATGGAGGGCCGCATCATTCTCCATTCGGGCCCGCCCATCGCGTGGCAGGACATGTGTGGCCCGCAACAGGGCGCCGTGCTCGGCGCGATTCTCTTCGAAGGCTGGGCAGATTCGCTGGATGAAGCCCGCACGCAGGTGGAGCGCGGCGAGGTCCGGCTCGAACCCTGCCATCACCATGGCGCCGTCGGCCCGATGGCGGGCATCATCAGTCCAAGCATGCCGGTGTGGATCGTCAAGAACGCCACTGGCGGCAACGTTGCCTACACCAATATGAACGAGGGCCTGGGCAAGGTGCTGCGCTTCGGCGCCAACGGATCGGAAGTGATCGAGCGCCTTCGCTGGATGGCGCGCACGCTGGGCCCGACGCTGGCCACGCTGGTGGAGGAAATGGGCGGGCTCGAACTCAAGCCGCTGATGGCGCAGGCGCTGCACATGGGTGACGAAGTTCACAACCGCAATGTAGCGGCCAGTTGCCTGCTGTTCCGCAAGCTCACCAACGCCGCGCTCGCATCCAGGCGCGTGACGCCGGACGCCGTGCGAGAGGTGCTGTCCTTCATCGCCGGCAACGATCACTTCTTCCTCAACCTCTCGATGGCGGCATGCAAGGCCATGCTCGATGCGGCGCACGGCGTGCCACATTCGACGCTGGTCACGGCCATGGCCCGCAACGGCGTGGAATTCGGCATTCGTGTATCAGGTGCGGATCGCTGGTTCACCGCCCCGGCGCCGATCATCGACGGATTGTTCTTTCCGGGCTTCGGGCCGGCAGATGCGGCGCGCGACCTGGGCGACAGCGCGATCACCGAGACCGCCGGCGTCGGCGGTTTCGCCATGGGCGCATCGCCCGCCATCGTGCAGTTCGTCGGCGGCACGCCACGCGACGCCGTCGCCAATACGCGCCGCATGTTGAACATCACGCTCGGGCAGAACAGCGCCTTCACGCTGCCGGCACTCGACTTTACCGGCACGCCGGCGGGCATCGACGCGCGCCGCGTGCTCGACACCGGCATCCTGCCCGTCATCAACACTGGCATTGCCCACAAGGAAGCCGGCGTCGGCCAGGTCGGCGCCGGCATCACTTATGCGCCGCTGGCCTGCTTCGCTCAGGCCATCGACACGCTGGCGGCGAGCCTGCCGCGGGAGCAGTGACATGACCAACACGACATCCGCCGACCGCCAGATTGCCGTCATCGCCGTTGGGGGCAATGCCTTGGCGCCGGAAGGCGGCGGCACCACGCTGCCTGACCAGGCGCGTGCCGCCGCCGACACCGTGCGCCACATCGTCGACGTTGCCGCTCAGGGCTGGCGGGTCGTGCTCACGCACGGCAACGGGCCGCAGGTGGGCTACATACTGCGACGGTCCGAGCTGGCCATGGGCGAAGTGCCACCGGTGCCGATGGACTATGCCACCGCAGACACGCAGGGCGCGATCGGTGAGATGTTCCAGCGCGCGCTTTACAACGAACTCAAACGCCGTGGGCTCGACCTGCGGGTTGCCACCGTCGTCACGCAGGTGATGGTCGATGAGAACGACCCCGCCTTCGGCAATCCGACCAAGCCGATCGGTTCGATCATGGATACCGACAAGGCGCACCGGCTGGCCGCCGAAAACGGCTGGAGCATCATGGAAGAGCCCGGGCGCGGCTGGCGTCGCTGCGTGCCGTCGCCGCGCCCGCGCAGCGTGATCGAACTCGACACCATCCGCTCACTGCTCGACACGCAGCACATTGTCATCGCGTGCGGGGGCGGCGGAATTCCGGTGTCACTCGGCGCCGATGGCGAGCTGGTCAATCGCGAGGCGGTCATCGACAAGGACCTCGCCTCGTCACTGCTCGCGCGGCAGCTCGGCGCGCAGCGCCTGCTGATCGCTACTGCCGTACCGAAGATCGCCATTCACTTCGGCAAGCCCGAGCAGCGCTGGCTCGATCACATGAGCATTACGGAGGCCGAACAGTTCATGGCGGAGGGGCACTTCGGCAAGGGCTCGATGGGCCCGAAGGTTGAAGCGATTCTCGAATATGTGCGCGCCAACCCCGGCGGGGAAGGCATCGTCACCGACATCCCGAACATGGGTGCAGCGCTGGCGGGCCAGGGCGGGAGCCGGATCAGCGGTTGATGCAAACGCAAGGGCAAGATGCAAAAAGGCCGGGTCAGCCCCGGCCTTCTTGTCTTGCGCGGGTTAGCGCGATCAACGGCCCGTCAATAGTTGTCCGAGCGCCAGCGTTTGCGCCACGTTGCGCGCCGTGAGCGTGAGGTTGCCGCGCGCTTCGGCAAAGGCTTCTTCGACGGTGCACGCGCGATAGAGCACGCTGAACACGGCGTCGATGCCAGCCGGATACACCACGCCGACGTCGGCGGTCAGGCAGCCGGCGATGCCGATCACCGGCTTGCCATGGCGCTTTGCCACGCGCGCCACACCGATGGGTGTTTTGCCGTGGATGGTCTGGCTGTCGATGCGGCCTTCGCCCGTGATGACCAGGTCCGCGTCCCGCACGGTCATATCCAGTCCGACCGCTTCCATGACGATTTCGCTGCCGGGACGCAAACGAGCCTTGAAGAAGGCCATCATGCCCGCTCCCATCCCCCCCGCGGCGCCCGCGCCGGGTACGGTGTCGACATGCATGCCGAGGTCGCGCTCGATGAGCCGCGCGAAGTGCGCGAGATTTGCATCCAGTTCAGCGACGATTTCGGGCGTCGCGCCCTTTTGCGGTCCGAAGGTGGCAGAGGCTCCGCGAGGCCCCGTCAGCGGGTTGTCCACGTCGCATGCCACGTCGATACGGCACTGCGCCAGCCTCGCGTCGAGCCCGCTCAGGTCGATGCGATCGAGCTGCGCCAAGGCCGCGCCGCCCGGCCCGATGTCGTGTCCGTCGGCGTCGAGCAGGCGCGCGCCGAGTGCTTGCAGCATGCCGGCGCCGCCGTCGTTGGTGGCGCTGCCGCCGATGCCGAGGATGAAAGTGCGTGCGCCGGCATCGAGCGCGGCACGGATCAGCTCGCCAGTGCCGCGCGAAGTCGTGATGCGCGGATCGCGCTGCGCCTTGGGCACCAGCGTCAGCCCACTGGCGGCGGCCATTTCGATGACGGCCGTCCTGCCGTCGCCCGACAGACCGTAGAAGGCGTCGACCGGGTTCCCGAGCGGCCCTGTGACGGCCAGCGTGCGCTTGCCGCCTGCGGTCCACGCGACCAGCGAATCGACGGTGCCTTCGCCGCCATCGGCGACGGGGACTTTTACGTATTCGGCATCCGGAAAGACTTCGCGCATGCCGGCCTCGATGGCTTCGGCGACTTCGAGTGCGGTCAGGCTTTCTTTATAGGAATCCGGGGCAATGACGATTTTCATCTGTCTCTCCAGTGTTCTCTCTTGAGGCCGGCGTGCGCGCGGGGAGCGCTCCGCAGCGTTCGTGTGGTGGCAGGGGCATGGATGGGCCCCTGCCCCATGTGCATCAGAAGATCTTGAAGACGCCGAAGATCAGCGTGGAAACGATGGTGATGACCAGACCGACGGCGGTTTCATACGGAATGACCTTGAGCCGCTCGGTGATGCTCATGTTCACGGCGCCGCCCGTGGCGTGGAAGAAACTGCCGTGCGGCATGTGGTCGAAGACCGTGGCGCCAGCGTGAATCATGGCGGCGCCGGCCAACGCGGGCACGCCCAGCTCAAGCAGGGTCTGGCTGAATACCTGCGACGCCACCACGGTGCCTGCCGTGGTCGACGCGGTCGCCAGCGACATCAATGCGCCGGAAACCGGGGCCAGCACATAGGCCGGCAGACCGGATGCCTGAAGCACGTCGATCAACACGTTCTTGAGGTGCGATGCACCGATGATGCCGGCCAGCGTGCCGGTGCCCAGCAACATGATTGCCACCGGCGCCATGCGCGCCAGACCGGCAACGGCGTAGTTGTTGGTGTGGCGGAATCGGCCCATGGCGATGGCGCCGACGAGACCGCCGAGCGGCAGCGCAACCATCGGATCGATCTTGATGCCGAAAAGAGGACGCAGCGCCAGCAGCACGATGGCTACCACGGGCGCGAGGATCGCCGCGCCGAAGCCCGGCAGTGCGCCAGTGTCGTGTTGCACGACTTCGGCTTCCTGCACCTTGCTGCCGCGACGGATCAGGCGGCGCGCGATGAGGTAGGCCGCCACCAGGCCGAACAGTCCGGGAATGACGCCGGCGGCCATGATGCTGGTGAGCGGCAGATGGAAGGCGTCGGCGGCCGCGATGGCGTTCGGGTTGGGCGACATGACGTTGCCCGCTTTGCCGCCGCCGATCATGGCCACGATGATGGCCATCTTCGACAGGTCCGCACGCTTGGCGATGGCCAGTGCGATGGGTGCCACGGTGATCACGGCCACGTCGATGAACACGCCGACCGCCGTCAGGATCATGGTGGCCACGGCCAGCGCGAGCAACGCACGTGTCTCGCCGAGTTTGCGGACGATGGTCTCGGCAATGGTGGCCGCCGCCCCGGATTCGATGAGCACGCCTGCCAGCACGCCGGCGGCGAGGATGCGCAGCACCGCCGGGATGATCCCCTTGGCGCCGCCCATCATCAGTTCGACGGTGCCCGTGATGTCGACACCGCCGACGAGGCCGCCGACCAGGGCGCCGACGATCATGCCGTAGGCGGGCGGTACTTTTTTGAGAATGAGGCCGATGGCCACGACCAGCGCGGCGAGCGCGCCAAGCGTTGTGACTTCCATTTTGTGTCTCCTTCAAAGATGTCCGATCTTGCGTGGCGGACATTCATGGGAAGGAGCATACGGAGCGGCGACGGAAATCACCTTGGGCGAATGCCCGAAATTTGGTCAAGAATCTGTCACAGACTTGTGAGATTTCACAGGGTTGGATGACTCCGGGCGATTGGGTCGTCCGGTCCAGAGTTCCAGCGCCAGGTACAGGCGCATCCGATCATCGACCCGGGCCAGATCGAGCCCCGTGATCGCCATGATGCGCGCCAGCCGGTAGTCGAGCGTATTGCGATGCACATGCAGCGCCTGTGCCGCGTGGGCGCCCTGCATGTCGTGCGCAAACCACGCCATCAGCGTGCGGCGCAGCAAGCCGTTGGCGTCCTGCGCGGAAAGGCGCTCTAGCGGGCGGCGCAGTTCGTTGGCGCGCCAGCCTTCGCGCAGGCCGTCGAGCAGCACCGGCAGGGCGAGGTCTTCGTAAAAGAAGGCTTGAGCTTCCGGGTTGCGGCGCTTTCCCACGTCGAGCGTCGTGCGCGCCGTGTAATACGAACGCGCCATGGCGCCCGGTCCGCCGAAGTAATTGCCCAGGGCGATGCGCACCCCCACAGAACTGCGGCCTTGCATGCGTGCGAGCAGCGCATGGACGCGCTCGCGGTGCTCGTCGACATTCCAGCCGTCGGCGCTGAGCACGACCGGCTTGAGCACGACGATTTCGGATAGCGAGACGATGGCGAACAGATTGCCCCGCTCAGGCTCGGCCAGCAGCGTCTGGAGCTGATGCAGCTCGCCGAGTGCGGCATCCACGCCCAAGCGGGCGCTGTCGACTTCGATCACCGCCACCACGCGCGGCAGGGCGGGGTCGATGCCGAGGCGTTGTGCCCAATCATCGATGCCGTCGGGCAGTGTTTCGTTGCGCACCAACGTCAGAACGAGTTCTTCGCGCAGGCGGGTATCGCGACTGAGCAGGCGCGTCAGCCGGGCCTGTTCGAGCATCATCTCGGCCGTCATGCGCACCAGTTCGCCGTGTTCGCGCAGCGTGTCGGGCTCGCCGGACAGCCCGACCACGCCAGCCAGTTCGCCGCCGCAACGCAAGGGAAGGTTGATGCCCGGACGCACGCCGTGCAGGCGGTCGGTGGTGGCCGCGTCGATTTCGACGGTGCGCTTCTGCATGAGCGCCAGCAACGCGCCTTCGTGCAGATCGCCGACGCGCTCCTCGTCGCCGCTGGCGATGATGATGCCGCGCGCATCCATCACGTTGACGTTGGTATCGAGGATCAGCATCGTGCGGCGGACGATCTCGCGCGCGATGCTCTCTTCGAGGCGGAATCCGGCGTTTTCCATGACCGCCGCCCCGACCCCGCCTATTCGACCTCGGGCAGGCGCTCGACCAGCAGCGTATGCACGCGCCGGCTGTCGGCGCGCAGTACATGGATGCGCAGGCCGGCCATGTCGACCGATTCGCCGCGCTTGGGCAGGCGGCCCAGATGGTGGATGACCTGCCCCCCGATGGTGTCGGCCTCGTCGGTCGACAGCGAGGTATTGAAGGCTTCGTTGAAAGCGTCCACCTCGGTCGTGGCCTTCACGCGGTATCGGCCCGGCTGGTCGGGCAGGATGTTGTCGGCATCGGCGTCGAAATCGTATTCGTCGTCGATGTCGCCGACGATCTGTTCGAGCACGTCTTCGATGGTCACCAGCCCCGACACGCCGCCGTACTCATCGACGACCACGGCCATGTGATTGCGGCTGGCGCGGAATTCACGCAGCAGCACGTTCAGCCGCTTGGCTTCGGGGATGTAGATGGCGGGGCGCAGCGCTTCGCGCAGGTTGAATTCTTCGTTGCCGTAGGCGTGGAGCAGGTCCTTGGCGAGCAGGATGCCAAGTACGTCGTCCTTGTTCTCGCCTACCACCGGGAAGCGCGAATGCGCTGTGAGGCGCGCGTAGTTGATGATCTGGTCGATCGGGTCATTGATCGAGATGGTGCTCATCTGCGCGCGCGGCACCATGACGTCGCGCACCTGCATGTCGCCCACCGAGAGCGCACCTTCGATGATGGTCAGCGCGTCGGCGTCGAACAATTGCCGCTCGAAGGCGGCATGCAGCACATCAATGAGTTCGCCGCGATCTTCCGGCTCTCGCGAGAGCAGGGCACTGAGGCGGTCAAGCAAACCAGGTCGACTACTGGAAGGTTCCATTTAAAGAGGTTGGTCGTAAGGTGTGAGGGCTGGGGGCTCGGGGCGCGGCGCCCGAGTCACCAAGCCTCACCTCTCACCGGCATAAGGGTCAGGATAGCCCAACTGAGCGAGCACTTCCCGCTCGAGCGCCTCCATCTCTTCGGCTTGGTGGTCGTCTTCGTGATCGTAACCCTGCAGGTGCAGCGTGCCGTGCACGATCAGGTGCGCGCAGTGCTGGTCCACGCTGATGCCTTGTTCGGCGGCTTCACGCAACACCACCGGCCAGGCCAGCACGAGATCGCCCATCAGGACGGGGTCGGTCTCGTAGGGGAAAGACAGCACATTGGTCGCATAATCCTTGCCGCGATAGTCGAGGTTGAGTTCCCGGCCTTCTTCGGCGTCGACGAAACGAACGGTGATTTGCGCCGCGCCCGGTTCAGCCGCGCGGATCCAGGCACGAACACTGGCTCGCGAGGGTAGCGCCGCGTCATGAACGGCATATTGCACCGACAGGTTCAGTCGGCGAGGAATGGAAACGGCAGAGGTTGTATCGGTATCGCTCGACATACGTACGCGGCCGGCACGCAACAGCGCACCGCGCGGGTTCATCGCAATCGGTAATGATCGGGGATCGGAGGCGCGGCGTCAAACCGGGGAAATGCCCCTGGTCTGACGTGGTCGCTTGTGAGGGCCGCCGTGTGCCGGCATGATCCCGGAACCATCATGCTTGGAGGACTGCCATGGAATTCGTCTGGTTCGTCGTAATCGGCCTCATCGCGGGCTGGCTTGCCGGTGTGATCGTCAAGGGGGGCGGCTATGGTCTGATCGGCGACATCGGCGTCGGCGTGGTCGGTGCGCTCATCGGCGGAATGCTGTTCAAGCTGCTGCGCATCGGCACGGGCGGCTTCATCGGCAACATCATTGTCGCCACCATTGGCGCGCTGATCCTGATCTTCATCCTGCGCATGATCAAGCGCTGAGCGAGCCTGCGGCGGCCTGTAGGCTGGCAACCGACAGCCGCAGGCCGGCGAGACGACGCCACCATGATGAGCGCCACGGTATTAACTGTGGCATGGTTACGCTGTCCTCATCCGCGCTACGACGCCTTTTCACCATGACCCTTGCACTGGCCCTGCTGCAGGCGGTGGGTTGCGCCACGCTCCCGGATATCCAGCCCGGCCCGCCGAGCCACGCGCTGGCGCCCGACCCCGAAAGCCCGCTCGCACAACGCTATGCCGGCGACTACAACGGACAGTCCGGCTTTGCGCTCGTCGGCGATGGGGCGGACGCGTTCGCGCTGCGCATTTCGATGATCGAGCAGGCCAAGCACACGCTGGACCTGCAGTACTACATCATCCGTCCGGACGATACCGGACATTTCCTGCTCGCCAAGCTGGTCGAAGCCGCGCGGCGAGGCGTGCGGGTGCGGCTGCTCGTCGACGACATCTACACCGCCGGCCGCGACATGGACATGGCCGAGCTGGCCTCGCAAGCCAACATCGACGTGCGCGTGTTCAATCCGTTCATGGGGCGCGACGCGACGGGCCTGTCGCGACTGGTCGAATTCGTGTTCGACCCGGACCGCGTCAATCGGCGCATGCACAACAAGCTGTTCATTGCCGACAACTCGGTGGTCATCTTCGGCGGGCGCAACCTGGGCAACGAGTACTTCAGCAGCCCGTCCGACATCAGCTTCGTTGATCTCGACGTATTTGCCGCGGGCCCGGTCGTGCAGGAGATTTCGAACAGCTTTGACGAATACTGGAACGACAAGCTGGCGGTGCCGATCACGCAACTGACCCGATTGCCCAGCGAAAAGCGCCAGCACAAGGCGCTCGACAAGCTCGCCCGGCAAGCCCGAGCCTATTCGCAGAGCAAGGGCTTCCATGACCTGTACCCAAGCCGGCGCTACCCTGAAGGACTGCCACGGCGCGGCGACCTGAGCATCGCGCGCTATCGTGCCGTCTGGGACAACCCGCGCAAGGCGACGCCGCCGACCGACGAGGAGCATGATGATCGCATCGGTATCGTCGTGCAGCGCATCATCGATCGCGCGCAACGTGAGGTACAGCTCACTTCTCCGTACTTCGTGCCCGGCGAGGATGGCATCGAGCAGTTTGCCCGCCTGCGGGAGCGACAGGTATCGGTGGCGGTGCTGACCAATTCGCTGGCTGCCAACGATGTGCCGGCCGTGCATGCGGGCTATGCCAAGTACCGGCCGGCGCTGCTCGAGCAGGGCGTCACGCTGTATGAATTGCGGCCACTGCGCAAGCCGCCGCGTTCGCGCATCCTGCATCTGCCGACGGGTTCCACCGCCAGCCTTCACGCCAAGGCACTGGTGGTCGATCGCCAGACGGTGGTCATTGGCTCGGCCAATGCCGACCCGCGTTCGCGTTTTCTGAATACCGAATTCGCGGTGGTCATCTACAGCGGCGATCTGGCCGCGCAAATGGTGCGCAGCTTCAGCCGGCTGACGCAGCCGGACATCAGCTACCGTGTCATGCGCAACGGCAACGATGGTCTCAAGTGGGTGGGCAAGACCAGCAAGGGGCAGGTAGAAACCCTCAGCGAGCCCGAGGCCAGCGCCTGGCGTCGCATGATGAGCGGCGTCTACAGTGTCATTGCCCCTGAAAAGATGCTCTGACATCCCCATGCATGCCGCACTGCAAGATTGCAGTCAGGCGGCATCGCGATCATGGTGAAAGCACGCCATGAAAATAGCCCTCCTCTCCGACATCCACGCCAACAGGCAGGCACTGGACGCCTGCCTGACGCACGCGTATGCCCAAGGGGCCGAGCGCCTGGCCCTGCTGGGCGATATCGTCGGCTACGGCGGCGACCCGCAGGCCGTGGTCGAGCGGGTGATGGAACTGGCCGCTGGGGGGGCGATCGTCATCCAGGGCAATCATGATGCGATGGCCGTGTCGCCGCCCGTCGATGCAGAGACGATCGGCGAACTGGGCGCCCAATGGACCCACGACAACCTGAGTGAGGCGCATCGAGACTTTCTCGCCGGACTGCCATTGCATGCCCGGTGGGGCCACGCCCTGTTCGTTCACGCCAGCGCCGATCATCCCGAGCAATGGCGTTATGTGCTCGACGGTGCAGCCGCTGAGCGCAGCATGGATGCGGCCGCATCGATGGACAGCGCCATCCGCTATGTATTCTGCGGGCATGTTCACCAGCAGGCGCTGTATTTCGTGACGCCTACCGCCAAGCTGATGCGCTTTGCGCCGCAACCGGGCGTGGCGATACCTGTCCTGCCGCACCGTCAGTGGCTGGCGATCGCCGGCTCGGTCGGACAACCGCGCGACGGCGATACGCGCGCCATGTATGCCATGTTCGACGACGAACCGGCCCGGCTCACCTTCCACCGCGTGCCCTACGATTTCGAAGCCGCTGCGCGCGCCATCCGCGCCACCCCGCTGCCCGCATTTTTTGCCGACAGGCTGGAGGCAGGCTTGTGAAGGAACTGGTGCCCGGCACGAACCTCGACGGCTTTGTCGTGCGCGACTGCATCCACAGCGGATCGATGGCCTATATCTACCGCGTTGAATACGCCGACGGCGCGTCTCCGGCCAGCTTTCCAATGGTGATGAAAGTGCCGCACATGTCGGCGGGCGATGCAGAAAGCCTGGTCAGCTTCGAAGTCGAATTGCAGCTCTATCCGGTGCTGGCCGGCCCGCACGTAGCGCGCTTCGTTGCCGCCGGCGATCTGGCCCGCATGCCGTATCTCGTGATCGAGCACGTCGAAGGCCAGCCGTTGCAGCATTGGGTCGAACGCCACGAACGCCACGGCGACGCCACCGTGGCAGAACTGGGGGATGCCATTGCGCGCGCCGCGCACAGCCTGCACCAGCAGAATGTCTGCCATCTCGATCTCAAGCCGACCAATGTGCTCATCCGCCCGGACGGCAGCGCCGTGCTGCTGGACTTCGGCCTCTCGCATCACGCCCATTACCCCGACCTGCTGGCGGAGGAAATGCGCACCGCCATCGGCTCGCCCGCGTGGATCGCACCGGAACAGATCGTCGGCGTCCGGGGCGACCTGCGCAGCGACATCTTCGCCATCGGCGTCATGCTCTACGAGCTGGCGACCGGCGAATTGCCCTTCGGTGCGCCGACGACGCGCGGCGGCATGCGCCAACGCCTGTGGATGACGCCTGCGCCGCCACGCCGCTATCGGCCGGACATCGCGCCGTGGCTGCAAGAGATCATCCTGAGATGCCTGGAACCCATGGCCGAACAGCGCTATCCATCGGCTGCGCAACTGGCATTCGACCTGACCCATGCGGACCAGGTGCCGCTGACCGAGCGCGCCACCCGCACGCGCGGAGCCGGCCTTCGCGTGCACCTCATGCGCTGGCTGCGCGCGGCCGGCATGGAGTACCGCCCCAGTCCGATTCCGACGCGGCAGATCGAAGAGGCCCCCATCGTGATGGTCGCCATGCCGTATCGAGAGGTCAGCGACACCACGCTGTATTCGCTGCGCGCCGCGGCCGAACGCTCGCTCCGCCTGCGCCCCGGCGCACGGCTCATGTGCGTCACCGTCGTGCCGCCCGCTCAGGGCGATGCCTCGTTGTCGCGCCGCCTGCTCGCGCAGCTCAAGCAATGGGCTCAACCACTGGAAGCGCCGGACCACGGCGTCAGCCACCATGTCATCGAGGCCGGGGATGTGGCGCAAGCACTGATCCGCTACGCTGCGGCCAACAATGTCAGCCTCATGATCCTGGGGGCTGCCACCCACGGACTGAAAACACAGCGCTTCATCGCCACCGTGCCAATGCGCGTGGCGCGCGACGCGCCATGCACGGTCATCCTCGTCAAGCAGCAATTGCCCTTCGCCGAGCTCGACAATACCGCCGACGCTTGACCCCCCCAAGGGCGGGTTTGCGCTCATGCGAGTGTGGTCGTCATTCCCTGCTGCGCCAGCATGTCCGCGAAGCGACCATGGCCGGCCAGCGCATCGAACGCATCGATTTCCACGATGCGGCCCTGTTCCATCACCGCGATGCGCCACCTACCGCGCAGGGTCGACAGCCGGTGCGCCACGACGAGCAACGTGGTGTGAGCGGGGAGGCTGTCGAGCAGGCGCGACATCACCGTGGCTTCGGTGTGTCCATCGAGCGCGGCGGTGGCTTCGTCGAGAATCAATATCTGCGGCGCGCGACACAGCGCGCGTGCGACGCCAACACGCTGGCGTTCGCCGCCCGACAAGGCGTAGCCGCGTTCTCCGACGACGGTCTCCGCGCCCTGTGGGAGCCGTGCGATCAGCTCATCCAGACAGGCCACATGGCAAGCCTGCGCGAACAGGTTCGGATCGACCTCGCGCATGAGCGTGATGTTCTCTCGCAGCGAGAGGTTAAAGAGTTCAGTCTCCTGCAAGACGACCGAGACGTTCGTGCTCAGGACCTCAGGGCGGATGTGCGACAACTCCGTGCGGACGAAACCCGTCTGCAACGCAATCGAACCGCGCTGCGGCGCATACAGCCCGAGCATCAGCCGGACCAGCGTCGACTTGCCGGAACCCGAAGCGCCGGCAAACCCGATGCGCTCGCCCCGCTGCACGCACAGGTCGAGTCCCTGCAACGCCGGGCGGCCATCGAATGCCAAATGCACGTCATCGGCCACCAGCGCCTGCCATTCGAGGGGAAAGTCCTCTTCGCCCGGGCGCTGCTCGACGTGGTCGAACAGGGGCATCAGGCGCGACAGATCGGCGTAGCGTTCCACCAGCGACTGGAAGCGGTCGGTAAAGTTCATCGCTGCGCTGCGCATGTTGTTGAAGTACGTGGTGTACGCCACCACCATGCCCACGCTCAGGACATCATGCAGCACGGCCGCCGCGAGCCCTGCCAGAAAGACCGCCCACGCCGCCGCGTTATGCACCTGGAACCACATCCACTTGCCCGTGTAGAGCTTGACTCGTGCATGGCCCAGATCGCGCGTGACGCTCTCGCGCTGTTCGACACGCCCGGCCATGTGCTGCCCCGCCCCGAGAGCCTTGACTGCGAGGATGTTTGCCGCCGTCTCGACCATCACGCCGCTGGCCTGTTCGGCGGAAGCATTGAGGTTCTGCGACAGCCGCGCGGCGGCGCGATCGAAGCGGATTTCGATAGCCGCCAGACCACCGACGTAGAGGACAAAGAACACGATCGTCGCTGGAGCAAGCATCGCGCAAGCCAGCGCGGTACCCACGAACGCAATGAAGGGCGGCACGAAATCGTTGTGGAAGTTGGTCCAGTCGCGCACCGCCTCCGACCCCGTCAGGATGCGCTGCGCCTTGTTGCCCGTGCCTTCCTGATGATGCCAGTCGAGCGAAAAATCCATCAGGCGCTCGAAGCCCCACACCTTCGCCCGATAACGCGCACTGACCGCGTACTGCCCCAGCTTCCGACGACTGCGTAGTCGAAGCAACGCATTGATCGCGCTCGTCACTGCCAGCCCGCCGATGATCCACACCAGCGGCCAAAGACTGTCGCCGCGCTGATGCGCGAGCAGCACGTTGACCATCATCCCGATGAGCAAAGGCGGCACGAACTCATACGCCTGCCCCAACAGGAAGAGGGTCAGATGCAGCAGATAACTGCGGCGATCTTCCGACAGGAAGAACCACACCGCGCGTGGAACGATGCGAAATGACGACGGTTTACTCATGGCACGCAAGGCAGGCGCAGGCAACCAGGAGCCGCCAGATTACCTGTCACGCATCGTCGGTGTTTGATCGCAATTGCTGAGGATTGGCGGCGGGCGACCGACGGTGTCTTGGGCGCGCGCTACGCGTAAACGCGCAGGCGGGAACCCGGGCCGTGAACTGCCATGGCGTCGGGCCTGGGCACAATGAATGCCCGCCCCAGATGATCAAGCAGCCGGGATCAGGCGTCAGGCAAGAAAGGGCCCCACCAGCACGCCGCGAACTGCGGCTGCCTCACCTTTGCCTCTCAGTGGCTGAACACTTGCCGCAAATAAGCCAGGAAGGTTTCGTCATTGCACATTGTCTTGCCCGGAGAGTCGGACAGTTTGGCAACGGGCTGGCCGTTGCATGACACCATCTTCATGACGATGTTGAGCGCCGGATGCGGCGTGTCGTTGGTGAGGTTCGTGCCGATGCCGAAGCTGGTGCTGATACGCCCGGAGAAGTGGTGATACAAGGCTACGGCGCGCGGCACATCCAGCGCGTCGGAAAACACCAGCCGCTTGGTTTCGGGATCGATGCGCAGCTTTTTGTAATGTGCGATGGCCTTCTCGCCCCAAACGATGGGATCGCCCGAATCGTGGCGCAGGCCGTCGAAGAGTTTGGCGAAGTAGAGATCGAAATCGCGCAGGAATGCGTCCATGCCGACGACGTCGGTCAGCGCCACGCCCAGGTCGCCGCGGAATTCGTGCACCCAGCCCTCAAGCGCGGCAGTCTGGAAGTCGCGCAAGCGGATACCCAGCGCCTGGAAGGCCTGCAGGTATTCATGCGCCATGGTGCCGATCGGCGTGATGCCGAGTTGCTTGGCCAGATAGACGTTCGAAGTGCCGCGGAACAGGTCCGGGATTTCATTATTGAACGTGCTGATCACTTCATCCTGCCAGGCGGCGCTATAGCGGCGGCGCAGGCCGAAGTCGAAGAAATTGAATGGATGGCGCGGGTTAGCGAGCAGTTCGTGCTGCTGGGCGCGCAGGAATTCGATCTTGATCCACAGGCGGCGGCGCATTTCTTCGACGATCGCCTCGTCCGCGGGCAGGCGTCGGAAATACAGTTCGTTGACCACGTACAGGACAAAGATCTCGAAGCCTATGACGTGGACCAGCGGCCCCTTGGCGCGGATGACAAGGTCATCGCCGGCCGTATCGACATGCAGGAATCTGCGTTGGAAGCGAAATACCGACAGGAAGTCGACGAAGTCGCTCTTCAGGAAGCGCAGCCGGCCGAGGTAGTCCAGTTCATCCTGTGCAAAACTCATCGAACACAGGCGTTCGATCTCGTTTTCGAAATCGGCGCGCAGCTCGGCCAGCGGATAGCTCGGCTTGTTGCGGCACAGGAACGCATATTCCGCCTGGGCGCCCGGATGACTATGCAGCAGCGCCTGCCACATCGAGAACTTATAAAGGTCATTCTCCAGCAGGCTGCGGATGATCGGGCGGTCGGAAGTGCTCATGACGTCGTGGGGATCCGGGAAGACTCAGCGCGCATCGTACCTGCTTTATATCGCCCAGCCTTTTCGGGGCGCCCAGCTTCCGGGATGTCTCACAGAATTGTTCTGATGTTTTGTAGGATATTGCGTAGCAAGGAATGACGCGTTTGGAAAGATGATGTCTGTTATTTTTTACTGAGTCACCAATGGGTAATGTACTAGATCAAACTGGGGGCACAACGAAACGTCTTGATGCGCTGCCGCATAATATGATCGCGTGCGTCCATTGCTCCTCGTCCCGGAGACCAAAAACATGCAAACGTTTTTCATTGCCCCTACCCGCCAGAACGTCGGCCTGACCTCGGTTGCGCTCGGCGTCGTCCGCCTTCTTCAACGCCAGGGCCTGAAGGTCGGCTTCGCCAAGCCGGTTGCCCAGGACAGCACGGGTATCGAGCGTTCCGCGCACTTTGCGCGCCAGATCTGCCAGATCGACTCACCCACCCCGATTTCCACCGAGCAAGTCGTGGCCCGCATCGCCGCGGGCCAGAACGATGAACTGCTCGAAGACATCGTCAGCATCTGCATGCAGGCCGGCCATGGGGCCGACGTGCTGGTGGTGGAAGGCCTGCACACCGAGCCGGGCCAGTCCTTCGCCAGCCGCCTGAACGTCGACATCGCCCGCAGCCTTCAGGCCGAGGTCGTGCTCGTCGCCAACGCGGCCGAGTCGGGTGCCGCGACCGAAGCGCACCTGATGGCGCGCCAGTTCCGCTCCGAAGGCCATCTCGTGTCGGCGATCCTTAATAAGGCGATGCCCGACTTCGACGTCGCCGCCGCCGGCAAGGAACTCGACGATCTGCCGCTGTGGGGTACCGTGCGCTTCGATCCCGCGCTGGGTGCGCCGCGCACGCTCGACGTCGCCCGTCATCTGAATGCCGAAGTGCTGATCGAAGGCGAAATCGCCACCCGTCGCATGTTTGAAACCGTGGTGGCAGCCCGCTCGGTGCCGGAAGTCATCGAGCGCCTGAAGCCGGGCGCGCTGGTGATCAGCTCGGGTGACCGCGACGACGTCATGCTTGCCACCGCCCTGGCCGCCAGCAACGGCGTGCAGCTCGCCGGTCTGCTGCTGACGCATTCCAGCAAGGTCGATCCGCGTGTGCAGGAGCTCGCCAAGCTGGCCTTGTCCAGCGGCCTGCCGCTGCTGCGCACCGATACCGACAGCTTTGGCACCGCCACTCGCGTGCATAGCGTGCCGTCGGCCGTGCCGGCCGATGACTCGGAGCGCATGGCTGCGGTGCTCGACGCCGTCGCCGAGCAACTGTCGGTCGAAGCCCTGATGGCGGGAGTGAAGGTGCCCGCTTCAAGCCGCATGTCGCCGCCGGCTTTCCGCTACCAGTTGATCCAGAAGGCACGCGCCGCCAACAAGCGCATCGTGCTGCCCGAGGGCGACGAGCCGCGCACCGTGCGTGCCGCCGTCATTTGTCAGGAGAAGGGCATCGCCCACTGCGTGCTGCTGGGCAAGCGCGCTGCAATCGAGGCCGTGGCAGCCGCACAGGGGGTGACCCTGCCCCCTTCGCTGGAAATCGTCGATCCGGACGACATCCGCATGAAGTACGTGCCGCCGATGGTCGATCTGCGCAAGAGCAAGGGCCTGACCGCGGGCCAGGCGCTCGAGCAACTCCAGGACACCGTCGTGCTCGGCACGATGATGCTGGCTGTCGGCGACGTCGATGGCCTGGTGTCGGGCGCGGTCCACACTACCGCCAGCACCGTTCGCCCCGCTCTGCAGCTCATCAAGACGGCGCCGGGCTCGTCGATCGTGTCGTCGGTGTTCTTCATGCTCATGCCGGACCAAGTGCTGGTCTACGGCGACTGCGCCATCAACCCCGATCCGACGGCTGAACAACTGGCCGAAATCGCCAAGCAGAGCGCGGACAGCGCACGTGCCTTCGGCGTCGATCCGAAGGTGGCGATGATCAGCTACAGCACGGGCTCGTCGGGTACGGGCGCCGACGTCGACAAGGTTCGCGAAGCGACCCGCCTGGCCAAGGAAAACCATCCGGAACTGGTGCTGGACGGTCCGCTGCAGTACGACGCTGCCTCCGTGCGCGAAGTCGGCCAGCAGAAGGCGCCGGGCAGTCTGGTCGCGGGCCAGGCCACGGTGTTCGTGTTCCCGGACCTGAATACCGGCAACACCACCTACAAGGCGGTGCAGCGCAGCGCCAACGTGGTGTCGGTCGGCCCGATGCTGCAAGGCCTGCGCAAGCCGGTGAACGATCTGTCGCGCGGTGCGCTGGTGGACGACATTGTCTTTACCATCGCCCTGACGGCGATCCAGGCCCAGGCCATGCAGGCCTGATCGGCGGGCAAGGTCTGACGAGAAGCGCCGGTTTCGACCGGCGTTTTTTTTGGCTGCGTCCCTTGCTTGTACGGGATTGGAGGTCCTGTCGGACTGCCTCGGCGGCGGTCGGGTAGAATTGCCCCACCCCGCTTCACCATGAACAGAAGAGACCGTATGAAAACCACTGCTCCGAAGGATCTGCTCGAAAGAAACGTGCGCTGGTCGCAAAGCGTCAATGAGCGCGACCCGGAGTTCTTCCCGCGCCTGGCCGCCCAGCAGGCACCGGAATACCTCTGGATCGGTTGTTCCGACAGCCGCGTTCCCGCCAACGAAATCCTGGGCATGGAGCCGGGCGAGGTGTTCGTCCATCGCAACGTCGCCAACGTCGTCGTGCATACCGACCTGAACTGCCTGTCGGTCATGCAGTATGCGGCCGATGTGCTGCGCGTCAAGCACGTGCTGGTGGTCGGCCACTATGGTTGCGGTGGCGTGCGCGCGGCCATGCGCGGTGCGCGCATGGGCCTGATCGACAACTGGCTGCGGCATGTGGCCGATGTCCGCGACCGCTATCGTGTCCGGCTGTCGGAAATCGAGAATGAAGAAGAGCGCGCCGACCGCCTGTGCGAACTCAACGCCATGGAACAGGTTCTCCACGTCAGCGAGACCTCGGTGATGCAGGATGCCTGGCAGCGTGGCCAGGACATCGCCGTCCACGCATGGTGCTATGGCCTGCGCGACGGGCTGGTGCGCGATCTTGGCCTGTCGGTCGGTCGGGGCGACGATCCGCAGGATGCGTACGTGGCCGCCATTGAGAACTTGCTGCGTTGACCGTAGGCGGGTTCTCGATTGTCCGCTCCGCGCCGGGCCGGTCAGTTTGACGGTGCGGGGCTGGATGTATACTGCCGCCCACTTTATGTGCAAGGAAGCATGAATGAGCCGTCAAGCCAAACCCCGCCAGAGCCGCAACAATAAGGGCCAGGGGGGAAGTACGTTGGCCGGCGTGATGGTCGGCCTGCTTATTGGGATCATTGTCGCGGTGGCGATTGCCGTCTACATCAACTTCGGGCCCAAGCCGTTCACCATCAAAGGCCCGTCCGATGCGGCCAGCGCGCCGGTTGCGACACCGGTGCAGCCCTCGATGAGCGGTCCCATCGCGCTGCCGGGCAAGCCGGGCGACGCGCCGGTGGAAAAACCCCGCTTCGACTTTTACAAGATCCTTCCGGGGGGAGACTCGAGCGCACCCGCGCCCGCGCCGACCCCTGCGCCGACGCAACAGGCCGACACGAGCGAACGCGTCTACCTGCAACTGGGCGCCTTCCAGGACCCTGCCGAAGCGGACAACCTCAAGGCCCGGCTCGCCTTCATGGGCTTCGAGGCCAGCGTCCAGCGCGTCGATACCGACAAGGGCGTGCTGCAGCGCGTGCGTATCGGGCCCTACGCCAGTTCGCAGGACGCCGACAGCGTGCGCGCAAAACTTGCACAGGAAGGGATCGAATCCAGCGTTGTACGGTCGAAGCCGCGTGCAGCCGGCGCGAGCGCCTCGGCTGCCCATTGATCAACAGAGGAGCCTGACTAAATGAAGCGTCGTAACGTTCTGCAACTGCTGGCTGCCGCCGCCTTCGCCATGACCATGGCGCCGTGGGCCGCTGCCCAGGTTGCCGGCAAGGACTACACCCCGATTTCGCCCGCCCAGCCGGGCGGCGCCAATGGCCAGATCGAAGTCATCGAATTCTTCTCGTACGGATGCCCGCACTGCTACGAGTTCGACCCGCTGTTGTCCAAGTGGCGTGAGCGCCAGCCGGCCGACGTGGTCTTCCATCGCGTGCCCATCTCGTTCGGCAATCCGAAGTGGGCCGACCTGCAGCGCGTGTTCCTGACCCTCCAGGCGATGAAGATTTCCGACAAGCACGACACGGCGGTGTTCGAAGGCGTGCACAAGCAGCGCATCGACTTCTCCAACGAAAAGCAACGCAACGACTGGCTGACCCGCCAGGGCATCGACGTCAAGACCTTCAACGACACGTGGCGCTCGTTCGGCGTGAATGCACAGGTCAAGCGTTCGGAACAGCTTGCCGAGTTGTACAAGATCCAGGGCGTGCCCTCGATCGCCGTGGACGGCCGCTTCATGGCCGCCGGCAACAGCCACGAAGAGCTGTTGCGCAACACTGATCTGCTGATCAACAAGGTTCGCCTCGAAAAAGGCAAGAAATAACCTGGTCCAGCCGATAGCATCGATACGGGCCGCGCTTGCCGCGGCCTTTTTCATTTTCGGGGGATCATGACAACCGATCTGCGAGTATTCATCACCGGCGCCTCCAGCGGCATCGGCCAGGCGCTGGCGCGGCACTACGCGGCCCAGGGCGCCAATGTCGGCCTGGTGGCCCGTCGCGTCGGTCTGCTCGACGAGTTCGTCGCCGAACTGCCGGGCGGGGCCGATCGCCACATGGTGCTGGCGGCCGACGTGACCGACGCCACGGCCATGCGGCATGCGGCTCAACGCTACATTGCGCGTTTTGGCCTGCCGGACATCGTCATCGCCAACGCCGGCATTTCGGTCGGCACGCTGACCGGTGAGCCGGGCGACGCTCCGGCCTTCGAAGCCGTGCTGCGCACCAACGTGCTCGGCATGTTCCTGACCTTCCAGCCTTTCGTGACGATGATGCAATCGCGCGGTAACGGCAGGCTGGTGGGAATTTCGTCGGTGGCGGGCGTACGCGGACTGCCGGGTGCCGGCGCCTATTCGGCGTCCAAGGCCGCTGCGTCGCGCTATCTGGAAAGCCTGCGTGTGGAACTGGCCGGCACAGGCGTGAAGGTGGTCGACATCCGGCCGGGTTACATCGCTACGCCGATGACCGCCGTCAATCCATATTCGATGCCCTTCATCCTCCAACCCGACGAGGCCGCCCGCCGGTTCGCCCGCGCCATCGCCGCCGGCCGATCGCAAGCCACCATCCCGTGGCAGATGGGCATCGTCGCGCGCGGCCTGGCGGCGCTGCCCAACTGGCTGCATACGGCGCTTTTCTCGCGCGCCAAACGCAAGCCGCGCGGCCTGCCGCTCTGAAGCCCGTGTGAATCCCGATGGGCGCTGACAAGGGGGCAGCGCTGCTTCCGGGCTACACTTGGTGATTCTGTGCATCCACCCTTTTGCTGACTGAACACCATGATTGGACGCCTGCGCGGCACGCTGCTCGAAAAGACCCCGCCCCAGATTGTCATCGACGCTGGCGGCGTCGGTTACGAAGTCGAAGTGCCGATGAGCACGTTCTATCATCTGCCCGCGACGGGTCAGGCGGTGGAATTACGCACCCATCTCGCGATCCGCGAAGACGCCCACGTGCTGTATGGCTTCGGCACCGAAGACGAGCGCGCGGCCTTTCGGCAACTGCTCAAGATTTCCGGTATCGGTGCCCGTACGGCGCTGGCCGTGCTGTCGGGCATGTCGGTTGCGGAACTGGCGCAGGCCGTGACGCTGCAGGATGCCGCCCGACTGACAAAGGTGCCCGGCATCGGCAAGAAGACCGCCGAACGCTTGCTGCTGGAACTGCGCGACAAGCTCGCCAAGGCGCTGCCCATTGCCGGTATCGCGCTGACGGCCCCGGCCGGCGCGCAGTCCGACATCGTCAATGCGCTGATCGCGCTGGGCTACAACGAGAAAGAAGCGCTCGGCGCACTCAAGGCGTTGCCGCCGGACATTGGCGTGGCCGAAGGTATCCGCGCTGCGCTCAAGTCGCTGTCCAAGGCGTAAGCTGACGGATTGCCGCAAAAGGAACGACCGAATTGAAGCCCTCTCCACACATTCCGCTGACCGACGCTGAATTCGACGCGCTGGACGACTTGCTGGCGCGCTTTCCGGATGCCCCCTCCCTCGAAGAGCTCGACGGGCTGATGTGCGCCATCGCCATCGGGCCGCAGGAGGTGTCGGCCGAAGAATGGCTGACGGCGGCCCTCGGTGCGCAGGATCTGACGAATGTCGCGGCCGATGACATCCAGCGCGTGCTGGCGCTGGTGCGTCGTCACGAAGTGACCATCGCCACCGGGCTGCGCGAGGACTGGTCGGGCGTGACGGCGGAAGAAGGGCCGGACGCGATGTATTTTCCGCTCCTCGACGACCCCAAGCAGAGCGGCTTTCCGCTCGCCGAAGGCTGGGCGCGCGGCTTCCAGGCCGGCCTCGACTGGCTCGAAGACGCACACATCGACGCGCTCGAAGAAGACGCGCAGGCGATGCAGGTGCTCAACATGATCGGCGCGCTCGACTCGGGCGAGCTGCAAGGCGGCAAGCGCCTGACCGACGCGCAACGTGACGAGATCGTGCCGGCCATGGCCGCCGGCCTGCAGTATCTGTATGCCTTCTGGCGGGGATGGGTGCGTGTGATGAATGCGCCGCGCGAACCGTATCGCGCCGATTCGGTGCCGGGCCGCAACGACCCCTGTCCGTGCGGCAGCGGCCGCAAGTTCAAGAAATGCCACGGCGCCCCCGACCGCATGCACTGATTCATCGACGGGCGCGCGGCCCCGTGCCGCACGCCGCGTTTGCCAGCCACTTGATGTACCGTTGCCATTGCCGCGCCAGGCGCGATTGCCAACGACACGTATCCACATGATCGAAACCGACAGCCTTCAACCCGGCCGCCTTGTCTCGCCCGGCCAGGCCACTGCGCAGGAAGATGCCATCGAGCGCGCGCTGCGTCCCAAGCGCCTGGCCGATTACGTCGGCCAGCAGAAGATCCGCGAGCAGTTGGAGATCTTCATCCACGCCACGAAGAACCGCGGCGAAGCGCTCGACCACGTACTGCTGTTCGGCCCGCCCGGTCTGGGCAAGACCACGCTGGCCAACATCATCGCCGCCGAACTGGGGGTGAACCTGCGCCAGACTTCCGGCCCCGTGCTGGAGCGTGCGGGCGACCTTGCCGCGCTGCTAACCAATCTTGAACCGCACGACGTCCTGTTCATCGACGAAATCCATCGCCTCTCGCCCGTGGTGGAGGAAATCCTCTATCCCGCGCTGGAAGACTTTCAGATCGACATCATGATCGGCGAAGGGCCGGCTGCGCGATCGGTCAAACTCGACCTGCCGCCGTTCACGCTGGTGGGCGCCACGACGCGCGCTGGCATGCTGACCAATCCGCTGCGCGACCGCTTCGGGATCAATGCGCGGCTCGAGTTCTACACGCCGCAGGAACTGGCGCTGATCGTGTCGCGCTCGGCCGGGTTGCTGGGCGTGGCCATCGACGACGAAGGCGCATTCGAGATCGCGCGCCGGGCACGCGGCACGCCCCGTATTGCCAACCGCCTGCTGCGACGCTGCCGCGACTACGCCGAAGTGCGTGCTGATGGTCGCATCGAAAAAGCCGTGGCGGATGCGGCGCTGACCATGCTGGATGTCGACTCCCTCGGGCTCGACCTAATGGACCGTAAACTGCTCGGCGCCATGCTGGAGAAATTCTCCGGCGGCCCGGTCGGGCTGGACAACCTCGCTGCGGCCATCGGCGAGGCGCCGGATACCATCGAAGACGTGCTCGAACCGTACCTGATCCAGCAGGGCTATTTGCAACGCACGCCGCGCGGGCGCGTGGCCACCCCGAGCATCTGGCGCCACTTCGGGCTGGCCGCGCCGCGTACTTCGCTCAACAATGATATGTTCGACGGAAGCTGACATGGGTGACAAGGCCGAGAATGGCGCGTCCCAAGCGCGCCTGGCAGTACTGATCGACGCCGACAACGCGTCGCCCGCCATTATCGAAGGGCTGATCGCCGAGATC
>NZ_JBGVSA010000025.1:0-56320 GCF_041807905.1 Uliginosibacterium sp. sgz301328 | reverse complement strand
CACGGGGATGTCGGCGAGGAAGGGAATCACCAGCGGCTTGAGCCCCGGCAGGCTGAAACTCACGTAGTGCTGGCCGATGAAGGAGGACAGACCGATACCGAAGATGGTCAGCGCCAGTCCCGCCGCCGCCTGGTTGCCGATGAGCGACAGCGACAGCACGGCAAAGATGAGCGAAGCAAGCATGCCGGCCACCGCCCCGGCACCGAGTCCGGCAAAGGCGCCCAGCCCGGTGTCGGCCGCCATGGCGAAGCCTGCCACCGCGCCGATGAGCATCATGCCCTCGACGCCGAGATTGATGACGCCAGAGCGCTCTGCCACCAGTTCGCCGAGGCCGGCGAAGATGAGCGGGACAGCGGCGCCAAGTGTGCCGGCGAGGATGGGTACGAGGTGTTCGATCATTTGTTGTCCTCAAATGCTAATTAGCGCTGAGGTCCCGACATCACTCACCATGACGGTTGGGACCAAAGGTGAAGCCCTGTGCTGCTTGATTCTTCGCTGTTTCTAGCTGTTCGCACTTGCTCTGACGCTCTTGCCGATCACGTCGGCTGGTCGGACAACGCACAAGTCCCAAAACGGCGGATGACGCTTCGCTTTTCCGCCCTGCTCGCATGCATTGGCACTCCCCATGAAGGAGCTTTAGCTCTACGCATATACAGGTGCGAGCCATGGGTGGCCCCATTTGAGCCGCCGAGCAACGCAGTCAAGTCAGGTCGCCCGCGTAGCGGGTCGGCGAGGACTGTTTGAGGAGCGCAGCGACGAGTTCCGCAGGCGCCTGACTTGACGAGTAGCGCGGGGGACCTGCCGCAGGCTGGCGCCGATGCTGGGGTCGAATCGACGGTTACTTTCTTGTCGAAAACAAGAAAGTGACTCGGCCGCCGGGACGAACTCCCGGCCAACGCAATCAAGCAGTCGAGACCAAGCCCGAACACTCCCAAAAAAGGCAAACCCCTAAACCGCCACCAACCTCCCCTTCCTCTTCAACCGATAATCCACAAACACATCCGTCCCCAACAAAAAGAACAACAGCATCCCCTGGAACAAGCCCGTGATCGCTGATGGCAATTGCAGCGACACCTGCGCCGACTCGCCGCCGATGTAGATCAGCGCCATCAACAGTCCCGACAACACAATGCCAAAGGCATGCAAGCGCCCCAGGTAGGCCACGATGATCGCCGCGAAACCATAGCCGGGCGAGATGTTCAGATTGAGCTGGCCGACCGGTCCGGCGACTTCACCGACGCCGGCGATACCTGCCACCAGCCCCGAGAGGGTCAGGCTGAACCACACCGTACGGTTGCTCGAAAACCCCGCGTAACGCGCTGCCGCTGGCGCTTGTCCGCCAACGGCGAGCTGGTAGGCCAGAAAGCTCTTCGATACGAACAACCAGAACGCGAAGACCGCAAACAGCGTGATGAACACCGACGTGTTCACGCGCATGCCTTCCATCAGTGGCGCGAAGAGCGAGGCGTCACTGAACATGATCGACTGCGGGAAATTCATGCCGCCAGGATCGCGCCACGGGCCATTAACCAGGTACGAGAGCGCGAAGGACGCGATGTAGGTGAGCATCAGCGTGGTGAGCGTTTCTTCCGCGCGGAAGGCGGTCTTGAGCCACGCGGCCAGGGCACCCCACAGTGCGCCGCCGAGCGCGCCGGCGACGACCATCAGCGGCAGAATCCACCATGAGTCGAGCCCGTCGAAGGCGATCGCCACGCCGCCGCCAAAGATCGCACCCATGATGAGCTGGCCTTCGGCGCCGATGTTGTAGATGCGCGCGCGAAAACCGATCGCCAGTCCTTGCGCGATGAGGATCAGCGGGCTCGCCTTGACCAGCAGTTCGCTCCATCCGTAGTTGGTCAGCATCGGTTCGATGAAGAACACATGGAAGGCCTGCCATGGATTCTTGCCCAGTGCCGAGAACAGGATCGAGCCGGTAATCAGCGTCAGCGCGATGGCGATCAGGGGTGACGCCAGCCGCATCGGCGTCGACGGTGACACGCGCGGTTCAAGCAGCGACATGGATCTTTTCCGGTTGATGAGGCTCGACGGCGAGCCCCGACATCTGCATGCCGATGCGTTCAGCGTTGGTCTGGCTGGTGGGGACAGCGGCGGACAGGCGACCACCGGCAAGGACGGCAATGCGATCGGATATCTCGAACAGCTCGGCGAGCTCTTCGGAGATGACCAAGATCGCCACGCCCTGCCGCGACAGATCGAGCAAGGTCTGCCGCAGGAATGCCGACGCACCGACGTCCACACCCCACGTTGGCTGTGCGACCACCATGACGCGCGGGCTTTGCGCGATTTCGCGCCCCACGATGAATTTCTGCAGATTGCCACCCGACAGGCTGCGCGCCGCGGCACCGACACCGCCACCGCGCACGTCGAAGCGTTCGATGCAACGCCGTGCGAAATCGCGCGCGGCCGCAAAGCGCACGAACCCGAAGCGCTTCAACCCATGACGATGCGCAGTGAGAATGCCGTTGTCGCTCATCGACATTGGCGGCACGGCACCGCGCCCGAGACGCTCTTCCGGCACGAACGAGAAACCATGGTCGCGCCGGCGGCCCGGATTGAGCAGACCGACGTCGCGCCCATCGATGCGAATGGCGTCCGCGCGCACCGGCCGCTCACCGGACAGCGCGGAAAGCAATTCCGCCTGCCCGTTGCCCGAGATGCCCGCGATGCCAACGATCTCGCCGCTGTTGACCGTGACCGACACGTCGATGAGCGAAGTACCGAACGGATCGTCGGATTCGAGTGAAAGGTTGCGCACTTCCAGCATGGGCCGCACCTCGCCGTGATACGCGGGGGCCTCGCATACCGGCAGGTCCCGGCCGATCATCATGCGGGCCAGGCTGGCGGTACTTTCTTCGGACGGCACGGCTTCGCCCGTGACCTTGCCGCCACGCATGACCGTGGCCTTGTGGCACAACTCCTGGATCTCGTGCAGCTTGTGGCTGATATAGAGGATCGACACGCCTTCGGAAGAAAGGCGCCGCAGCGTATCGAAGAGCTTCTGCACGGCCTGTGGCGTCAGCACCGAGGTCGGCTCGTCGAGAATCAACAATTGCGGGTCCTGCAGCAGGCAGCGCACGATCTCTACACGTTGCCGCTCGCCCACCGACAGGCTGTGCACCAGGCGGTTCGGGTCCAACGGCAACCCGTAGCGCTCGGAGACATCCTTCACCCGCAGGGCCAGTGCAGCCAGATCGAATTTGCCCTCGAGCGCCAGCGCGATGTTCTCCACCACGGTCAGCGTTTCGAACAGGGAGAAGTGCTGGAACACCATGCCGATACCCAGGCGGCGCGCCTCGGCGGGATTGGCGATCGAGACCTGCCGGCCGTTCCACGTGATCTCGCCGGCGTCGGCCTGCGTGGCGCCGTAGATGACCTTCATCAGCGTGCTCTTGCCAGCGCCGTTTTCGCCGAGCACGGCATGGATCTCGCCGGGCATCACCTTGAGGCCAACGTCGTCGTTGGCAACGACGCTCGGGTAGCGCTTGGTGATGTGCAGCAGTTCCAGTCGGGGAACGCTCATGCATAGCCCTCGTGCGGATACTTCATGTCAGGGTGCGCGGCTCAATCGCGGTGTTCGACGAATCGTGCGCCGTAGGTGATGCCGGCCACGCCCTGCACCGCTTCGCGCGCCTCGCGCACTTGCAAGAGTTGGGCCACGACGCCGGCGGCAATCACTGCCGGGGCCTTGCCGCGGATACCCGGAATGCCGATCGGGCACGTCATGTCGGCCATCCGCTCGTGCGCGATGCCGCGCTCGGTGAGTTTCCGCTCGAATGACATCCGCTTGGAGCGCGAACCGATCAGTCCGAAATAGGCAAAGTCGTGCCGGCGCAGGATGCGCTCGGATAGTGCAAGGTCGAGTGCATGGCTGTGCGTGAGCACCAAAAAATAGCATCCGGCGGGAGCGTCATCGATTTCGCATTCGGGCGTGTCGGTTGCCACCACGGTCACCCGGCCCGGCGGATGCGAGGGAAACATGTCGTCGCGC
The DNA here is from genome assembly GCF_041807905.1 of Uliginosibacterium sp. sgz301328. Classification (NCBI taxonomy): domain Bacteria; kingdom Pseudomonadati; phylum Pseudomonadota; class Betaproteobacteria; order Rhodocyclales; family Zoogloeaceae; genus Uliginosibacterium; species Uliginosibacterium sp. sgz301328. The sequence continues at coordinate 52,311 of NZ_JBGVSA010000025.1, read as the reverse complement.
GAATCGATCCAGGTCACGTTCGCTTCGATGGGCGCCAGCGCCCGGACGATCGCTTCGCCGACGTGCCCCGCACCAAACAGGTGCACGTTGAACGGTTCGTCGGCGATCTCCTGCACGAAGGCCCAGTGCTCGCCTTCGAATACGGCGCGCGCCAGATCGTTCTGCGCCCGTTGCGCAATGACTCGCCAGTCGGACGTCGCCATGTCCGCGCAGGCCGTGCGCGACAATCTTGCGCCTGCATCCAGGGCATCGAGCCGGCCCTGCCAGTCGGCGGCCGTCGCCGCCTCGATGCGCTCGAACAGCACCCATACCACGCCGCCGCAGCATTGCCCGAGGCTTGCCCCCAGCGCGAAACGCCGCAACATCATCGTCTGCCCTTCTTCGAGCATGTCGCGGGCGTACTGCATGGCCTGCCATTCGAGATGCCCGCCGCCGATGGTATCGATGGCGCGTCGCGCGCTGACCAGCATCGACGCGCCAGCCTCGCGCGGTGTGGAGCCGTCGGCGCGGATGATCGACATCAGCACCACCGCAGGTTCTCGACGAAGCCAGCCGGGCAAGGTCCGCAGCCAGGTCGGGATCATGTCGCATCCTCCATGGGAGTGCCGCGGCCGGCGGCGATGGCGCGCAGAATGGCTTCGGGCGTGGCCGGCGCGTCGAGCCGCAACGGCGCATCGGCGGGAATCGCCGCGGCGGCCGCTGCACGGATTGCGAAGAACACCGAGAACGGCAGCATCAGCGGCGGCTCGCCCACGGCTTTCGATTTGTGGATGCTGTCTTCGATGTTGGCGTTGTCGAAGAGCTTGACGTTGAACACCTCCGGACAATCCGAAGCGGCCGGGATCTTGTATGTCGACGGTGCGTGCGTCATCAGCTTGCCATCGTCGCGCCACCAGAGTTCCTCGGTGGTGAGCCAGCCCATGCCTTGCACGAAGCCGCCTTCGATCTGGCCGATGTCGAGCGCCGGATTGATCGAACGGCCGACGTCGTGCAGTACATCCACACGCAGCACGCGGGTCTGCCCGGTGAGCGTGTCGATGGCAACTTCCGACACCGCCGCGCCGTAGGCAAAGTAGAAGAATGGCCGCCCCTGCATGGTGGTAGGGTCGTAGTGGATCTTGGGCGTCTTGTAGAAGCCCGCCTCCCACAACTTGATGCGCGAGCGATAGGCCTCCATCACCAACGCCGCGAAGGGCTGGTCGGTGCCGGCCACGTGCACGCGGCCGTCAGCGAATGTCACGCTCGCCGCATCGACACCATGCAAACCGGCTGCGAACTGTGCCAGCCGCTCACGGATTTCAAGTGCCGCCGCGCGCGCGGCCATGCCATTGAGATCCGTGCCGCTGGACGCCGCGGTGGCGGATGTATTGGGTACGCGCGTCGTGTCGGTGGCGGACATGCGCACGGCGTCGAACGGCAGTCCGAACACTTCGGCCACGATCTGCCTGACCTTGGTGTACAGCCCTTGTCCCATCTCCGTGCCACCCTGGCTGACAAGCACCGTACCGTCGTTGTAGACATGCACCAGCGCACCGGCCTGGTTGAACAAGGTGGCCGTGAAGGAGATACCGAACTTGACGGGCGTGAGCGAAATGCCGCGCTTGACGATGGGGTTCGCCGCGTTGAATGCGGCGATGCGATCGCGGCGCGCAGCGTAATCGGAATCCGCCGCGAGTTGATCTATGAGCGGCGCGAGAACGTTGTCCTCCACCTTCATGCCGTATGGCGTCGTGGTGCGCACGTCGCCCGCCGAATCTCCGTACAGGTTGCGGCGCCGCACGGCGAGCGGGTCGGCACCGAGACGGCGCGCGATATCCTCGATGACCGATTCGATGGCGAACGTGCCCTGCGGCCCACCGAATCCACGGAAAGCGGTATTGGACACCGTGTGCGTCTTCATTCGCAGACTGCGGATGGCAACCGCATCCAGGTAGTAGGCGTTGTCGCAGTGGAAGATGGCGCGGTCATTCACCGGCCCCGACAGGTCGGCCGAATACCCGCAGCGCGAGGCTAGCTCGAACTTGATGCCGAGGATCAATCCGTCGTCGGCGAAGCCCACTTCGTAACGGATGTCGAAGTCGTGCCGCTTCCCCGTGATGCTCATGTCATCGTCGCGATCAAGCCGCATCCTGACGGGCTTGCCGGTCTTCCACGCCAGCAGGGCCGCCACGCACGCGGTGTGTTGCGACTGCGATTCCTTGCCGCCGAAACCGCCCCCCATGCGGCGGCAGGTGATCTGCACCTGGTGCGCCTGCCAGCCGAGCGCGTCGGCAACGAGATGCTGCATCTCGGTCGGATGCTGGGTCGAGCAGTACACGTGCATGCTGTCGCCCTCGCCAGGCACGGCGTAGGACACTTGCCCTTCCAGGTAGAAATGCTCCTGCCCACCGAGGTAGACCTCGCCAGCCAGCCGATGCGGAGCGGCGGCAATCGCGGCCTGCGCGTTACCGCGCGCGACTTCGACCGTAGGCAGCAGGTGCGAATCGGCCGCGAGCGCGTCATACACGCTCAGCAGTGCGGGCTGCTTGTCGTATTCCACTTTGGCGCGACGCGCCGCGCGGCGGGCGAGGTCGTGAGACGTGGCAACCACGGCTGACAGCGGCTGGCCGTAGAACTGCACTTTGTCAGCAAAGATCGGTTCGTCATGCGCATGCACCGGACTGCATTCGTTGTGGCCCGGTACGTCGGCACCGGTCATCACATCGACCACGCCCGGCTGGGCGCGCAAGGCGTCGACATCGATCCTGCGCACCGAGCCGTGCGCCACTTCGGCCAACACAAGCGCCGCATGCAGCGTACCGGCCAGCTCCGGCATGTCATCGGTGTACACGGCCGAGCCGGTCACATGCAGCGCTGCACTTTCGTGCGGGCGGGCGTGGCCGACAACGGCGAGCGTCTCGGGTTGGGCTGCGGCCTGGAAGACGATGGGTTGAGGATGATTCACGCGTCTGGCTCCGTCCTGATCCTGTCGTCGGTGGGGGCTATGCGTCTGCCAGCTCTTCTACACGCAGGACGGCGTCGCCACCCTGCGTGCTCAGCCACAGTCGTTCAAGGAGATTCGCCGCCACCGTGCGTCGATACGCGGCACTCGCGCGCATGTCGGAGAGCGGTGCGAAGTCTTCGGCCAGCGCGGCCTGCGCGTTGCGCACGGCAACCTGACTCCATGGCAGACCTTCCAGTGCGCGCTCGGCACGCAAAGCGCGGCACGGTGTGGCTGCCATGCCGCCGAATGCGATGCGAGCGTCTTCCACGATGCCGCCGCGCACCGTAAGGGCGAAGGCGCCGCACACGGCCGCGATGTCCTGATCGGCACGCTTGGACACTTTCCAGATACGAAACAGCCGAGCATCATCCCGCGGTCGCCGGGGGATGCGGACGGCCGCGACGAATTCGCCTTCCTGCAGTGCGGTGCGCCGATAGGCGAGATAGAAATCTTCCAGCGGCATGTCGCGACGCACGGCTTCGCGCTGCAGCACGACGCGTGCGCCAAGCGCGATCAGGCCCGGCATCGAGTCACCGATGGGCGAGCCGTTGGCCACGTTGCCACCCAGTGTGCCGGCGTTGCGCACCGGCGGGGACGCGAAGCGCCGTGCCAGCTCGGCCCACATCGGCTCTTCGGATGTCATGACGGCAAACGCGTCGGTCAGGCTTGCCGCCGCGCCGATATCCAGCCAGTCGTCATCGATGTGGATGTGGCGCAGCGCATCGACCGCGCCGGTGTAGAGGATGTCCGGCAGTTCGCGCAGTTGCTTGGTGACCCAAAGACCGACATCCGTCGACCCGGCCAGCAACGTGGCCTGCGGATGCTCGGCGCGCAGGCGGCCAAGCGTATCGAGATCGCGCGGCGCCCAGAAGCGCTGTCCATGTGATTCATACGCCAGAGCCGGTGCGGCGCGCATGTTGCGCAATGCGTCAATGACGGCGGCACGATCCATCTCAACGCGCGGTTGCTGGTAGGCGGCGCGCGCCGCGTCGAAGATCGGCCGGTAACCCGTGCAGCGACACAGGTTGCCGGAGAGCACGTCGGCCACTTCCTGGCGGGGCGGGCATGACGTGGCGTTCTCGTACATCGCCCACAGGCTCATGACGAATCCCGGCGTGCAGAATCCGCATTGCGAACCGTGGCAATCGACCATCGCCTGCTGCACGGGGTGGAGGTTCGTTGGGCCCTGCCCGGCCAGGTCTTCGACCGTGAACAGCGCCTTGCCGTCGAGCGTGGGCAGGAACTGGATGCAGGCGTTCATCGCGCGCAATTGCAGCGCGTCGTCGACCAGTTCGCCCACCACGACGGTACACGCGCCGCAATCACCTTCGGCGCACCCCTCCTTGGTGCCGCATTGATGGAGGTCTTCGCGCAGGTATTGAAGGACGGTGCGCGTGGGACTGACGCCGGCCACATGGCGGACGCCACCACGGAAGTAGAACTGGATCGGTCTTGCGACCGGCTCTGCGGGTGTCGTGGGGTTCATGATTCGACCCTGCGTCCATTTGATTTGGATCATGAACGCATTATTGCCCCAGCGCCAGTGCGGCTGTCCGCCGGAAAGACGATATCGGTCATTCGCCAAAACCGATGTCGGGCCGGATCGCGATGAGCCCGGAATAAAAAGGCCCGGACGAGCCGGGCCTCTTGTGAGTGCTGCGCCGAGCGGCGCTTATGCCGGTTGCGCGACAGCGCGCGGCTCCAGATTGGCGGGCGCGTCCCGCAGGATCGACCATACGGCGACGGCGGCCAGAATGTCGAAGCAGGCCAGCATGGCGAACAGCGGCGAGAAACCGATCTTGTCGGCCAGCGCGCCGACGACCAGCGCAAACAGCGTGCTGGCGGTCCACGCCGCCATGCCGGTGAGGCCATTGGCGGTGGCGACTTCGTTCTTGCCGAACACGTCCGCGGACAGCGTGATGAGCGATCCGGACAGCGCCTGGTGGGCAAAGCCGCCGATGCATAGCATGGCGATGGCGATGTAGGGGCTCGTGAAGAGGCCGATGATGCCCGGCCCGAGCATGAGGAAGGCGCCCAGCGTCACCACCATCTTGCGCGAAACGATCAGCGTCACGCCGAAGTGCTTCTGGAAGAACGGCGGCATGTAACCCCCGATCACGCAACCGAGATCGGCGAAGAGCATCGGCATCCAGGCGAAGAGCGCGATCTGCTTGAGATCGAAGCCATAGACCTGGTGCATGAACAGCGGAATCCAGGCGTTGAACGTGCCCCACGCCGGTTCGGCCAGGAACCGCGGCAGCGCGATGCCCCAGAACTGACGGTTGCGCACGATCTGCCAGACGGAGGCTTTCTGCGCCTTGTCGTCCTTCAGGCGTTCTTCCTGCCCGTCGAGGATGTAGGTGCGCTCCTCGTCAGTCAGCATCTTGTGTTGCTTGGGGCTACGGTAAAAGACGATCCACAGCGCCGCCCACACGGCACTCAGCGCGCCGCAGATGATGAACGCCATCTGCCAGCTATGGACGAGAATCGCCCACACCACCAGCGGCGGCGCGACCATGGCGCCAATCGATGAGCCGACGTTGAACCAGCCGACGGCCGCCGAGCGCTCTTTGGCCGGAAACCATTCGGAAGACGCTTTCAGGCCGCCCGGAATCATGGCCGCTTCGGCGGCGCCCACCGCAGCGCGGGAAATCGCCAGCCCCTGCCAACTGCCGGCGAAAGCCGTGGAGATACAGAACACCGACCACAGGACGGCGAACACGGCGTAACCAAGCTTGGTGCCCAGCAGATCAAGCACATAGCCTGCAATAGGCTGCATGACGGTGTAGGCCGCCGAGTAGGCGGCAACGATGTAGCTGTACTGCTCCGTGGTCATATGGAGCGTGCGCTCCAGCTCGGGGACTGCCACGGCGATGGAGTTACGGGTCAGGTAGCCAAGCACGGTCCCGAGCGTGACCATTGCAATCATGTACCACCGGAGCCCTTTGATCTTTTTCATGCGATGTACCTCACAGGAATTTTCCGACACCAGAATTCTTCGGACATCTGAAAAGTAATCCTACTACATCGATAAATAAAGCTTTTCACCGCCTCCACCGGTGAAAACTTGTTTCAAATGCAATTACTTTGGAATGATGCGACGACGCGGAGCCGATATTGCCCGGCCACGCGAACGTCAAAGATCACGGAAAAAGAGAACGAACGGAATCACGGTCACGGCCAGCACATACACCAGCCATTCCGCGTGAAAGCGCGCCAGATGGCCCGAGAAGTGAAGACCAAGCACGACCAGGGCCACCACGTAATACAGCGTAAAAAGCATGCCGCCACTCCGAGCAGACTCTGCCCTGCACTGTTCGAGGATGTACCGGACCGATCCTGCAGGCGGATCGGCACGGACCGATACTGCGCAGCGACGCCACCCGGAGGGAATGGAAAGACTGGGCGTGCCACGCCAGAAATGTAGTCTAACTACAGACACCGGTCTGAATTGACCGGCTTACTCCTCTACGTGACGCAGCGAAAAATCGACGGACTGAACATCCTTGGTCAGCGAGCCGACCGAAATACGATCAACGCCGGCCAGAGCGATCTCGCGCACGCGCTCAATGCTGATGCCGCCAGACGCTTCGAGCTGGGCGCGCCCGGCGGCGATGCGGACGGCTTCTGCCATCTGCGGCACCGACATGTTGTCCAGCAGCACCATCGTCGCGCCGCAATCGAGCGCTTCGCGCAACTGGTCGAGGTTTTCCACTTCGATCTCGACGAACGCCGTAGGCGGTGCGATCGACTTGGCCTTTTCCAGCGCCGGACGGATGCCACCGGCGGCGATGATGTGGTTCTCCTTGATCAGGATACCGTCATAAAGCCCAATGCGGTGATTCGAACCGCCCCCGGCCTTGACTGCGTACTTTTGGGCAAGGCGCAGTCCCGGCAGCGTCTTGCGCGTATCGACGATGCGTGCGCGGGTGCCTTCGACGGCGTCCACGAAATGGCGCACGGTGGTGGCGGTACCTGAGAGCAATTGCAGGAAGTTGAGCGCTGTACGCTCGGCCGTGAGCAGGCTGCGCGCATTGGCAACGATGCTGCACAAGGACTGGCCGGCCTGCACGCGCTCGCCGTCACGGGCGTGCCACACCACGGTGCTGGTCGGATCGAGCATATGAAAGGCAGCATCGAACCAGGCGGCGCCGCACAGCACGGCGTGCTGGCGCGTGATGACCCGACCGCTGGCATTGGCCTCGCCGGGGATGAGCATGGCGGTCAGATCGCCGGTGCCGACATCTTCAGCCAGGGCACAAGCCACTTCGCGCTGGATTTCCAGGCGCAGGACAGGATCGATGTGGGGGCTCGTGTATTCCATGGTACGCATGCTCATGCTGGGGGAGCGCACGATTCTACACGCGCAGGGCGCATGCGAATCAGCTACGCCCGTCCCCTGCTGCCGTACAGGGCGACCGCGACGCCCGAGGCCATGATGATGGCAATCCCCAGCATGCCCACATGGTCGGGCAATTGCCCGAATACCAGCCAGCCGAGCAAGGTCGCCCAGCCGAGTTGTGCGTAGCTGATCGGAGCCAGCAGAGAAGCTGGCGCGTCGCGGAACGCCAGCGTGAAGAGCCAGTGTCCGACGAACCCGAGCAAGCCGATGCCGACGAAGAACGCCACGTCCAGCGCGGTCGGCTTCGGCCCTGACCATGACCAGGGCAGGAACAAGCCAAGGATGAAGGTGCCCAGCAGCGCGGTGTAGAACAACATGTTGATGGTGCCGTCAGAGGCACTGAGCACGCGCGAGAGCAGCAGGTAGAAGGCGTAGCAGACCGCTCCTGCCAGCACCAGCCCGACCCCCAGCCAATCAAGTTGCGCCCCGGGGCGGACGACCAGCAACATGCCGCCAAAACCAGCCGCGACCGCGATCCAGCGTACGGCGCCGATGCGCTCTCCCAGGATCGGCCGCGCGAGCAACACCACGAGGAACGGCGACACGAACAGGACGGCGGTCGCTTCGGCCTGCGGCATATGACGGAAGGCCAGCGCCATGAAAAGCGTGACTGGCGCCAGGCAGGCGCCGCGAATGAGCACCAGCGCGGGCCGGCGCATAGTGAATAACGCCCGCCCCATGCGGGGAGCGAACAGGGCCGACATCATCAGCAGGTGCAGCGCATAACGCATCCAGCCGACGAGAGCGGCTGGATAGACGGCCACGAGATGCTTGGTGATCGAGTCGAGGCACGCGAACATCAGAAGCGCGGTCACGCACAACATGACACCTCGCATCGGCCGCTGGACTGCAACCGATGACGCAATGCTGGATTCAGGCGGCAACTGCGACCCCGATTTTTCTGATCACAAGGATTATTCTGCCACGATCATTAGCCCTCTCTCGTTTTGAGACCGGTCGCCATGTCCGCGTAGACAACTGGCGCGATACGCCGCAGGGACTATTTCGCGTCAGATGGCGGACATGCGGTAGAGGGATCGTCTCCACGCTGCAGCGCGAGCAGCCAGCGCTCGGCCGCTCCGAGCTGCAGATCGCTGAATATCTTGACGCCGCACGCCGCCAAGCGCGCCGCCACGACGCCCATCCCTAGGACGCGGCGCCCGCTGAAATGCCCGTCATGGATATTGAGGACCCCGCATGAAGGGCTGCTCTCCTTGAGGACGGCAAACGCGACGTGATGCTCGCGCGCCAATCGGACGGCATGATCAGCCCCTTCCTTGAATCGTGCGGTAAGGTCCTGTCCTGTCGCGTCAATGACTCGATGCGCTCCGCGCCACACGGACGAACCATCGCCGCCAGGCTCGATCTCGGCCGGCGGGCGTGGCGTTGGCAATCCGCCGGCGACTTCCGGGCACACCGCCACGACGCGCCCCTGCTCAATCCAGCGCAGGAGGATCGTATCGAGCCGGGCCGCCCCTCTTCCGTGATAGCGCACGGGATGTCCAAGCAGGCATGCGCTGACGAGAATGCGGTGCATGTGTTCAGGCGTCACGTCTGCGCCATCATGCTCCGGCGCCCTTTGAGTATTCCCGCTGCGACCATTGGGCATCAGAAAACCGGCTCCATCAAAGGTACGTTTTGAACAGGGTCACCGAAGCTTCTACCGGGCCGCCCAGGTATGGCATGAGTTCTTGCTGCGGTTGTCTCGCAAACGCGGTTCTGGAAACGAGAAAGCCCCGCATGGCGGGGCTTTCGGATCGTACAGGCAGGTTTGCGTTTTTACTTGCCGCGCTTGAGGCGGGCGTTTTCGGCAATGCGCATGCGCAATGCATTGAGCTTGATGAAGCCGCCGGCGTCAGCTTGGTTGTACGCACCGCCATCATCATCGAACGTAGCGATGGTCTGATCGAACAGCGTGTCCTTCGAATCGCGGGCCACCACCGAGACGCTGCCCTTGTAGAGCTTGACGCGCACCCAGCCATTGACGTTTTGCTGCGTGTGGTCGATCAGCGTTTGCAGTGCCACGCGCTCCGGCGCCCACCAGTAGCCGTTGTAGACCAGGCTGGCGTAACGCGGCATGAGGTCGTCCTTGAGGTGGGCGACTTCGCGGTCCAGGGTGATCGATTCGATACCACGGTGGGCCTTCAGCAGGATCGTGCCGCCCGGGGTTTCGTAGCAGCCACGGCTCTTCATGCCGACGTAGCGGTTTTCAACCAGATCGAGACGGCCGATGCCGTGCTTGCCACCGATCTTGTTCAGTTCGGCGAGCAGTTCGTGGGCCGCCATCTTCTTGCCGTTGATAGCAACCAGGTCACCCTTGACGAATTCCAGGTCGAGGTATTCCGGCGCGTCCGGCGCCTGTTCCGGTGACACGGTCCAGCGCCACATGGATTCTTCGGCTTCGGCCTTCGGGTCTTCGAGGTGACGGCCTTCGTAGCTGATGTGCAGCAGGTTGGCGTCCATCGAGTACGGCGCGCCGCCGTTCTTGTGCTTCATGTCGACTTCGATGCCGTTGGCTTCGGCGTAGGCCATGAGCTTTTCGCGCGACAGCAGATCCCATTCGCGCCACGGGGCGATGATCTTCACGCTCGGCATCAGCGCGTAGGCGCCCAGCTCGAAACGAACCTGGTCGTTGCCCTTGCCGGTGGCGCCGTGCGAGATAGTGTCGGCACCGACCTTGCGAGCGATTTCGATCAGGCGCTTGGCGATCAGCGGACGAGCGATCGACGTGCCCAGCAGGTATTCGCCTTCGTAGATGGTGTTGGCGCGGAACATCGGGAAGACGAAATCGCGCACGAATTCTTCGCGCAGATCGTCGATGAAGATGTGCTCGGGCTTGATGCCGGCCTTGAGCGCCTTGACTCGCGCGGGTTCGAGCTCTTCGCCCTGCCCCAGATCGGCGGTGAAGGTCACCACCTCGCACTTGTAGGTATCCTGCAGCCACTTCAGGATCACCGACGTATCCAGGCCGCCCGAATAAGCGAGCACCACGCGTTTCACATCACTCATATCTTCCTCGATTTCAGATCGCGGTCCGTCGCCTAACGAAGCGCCCAAGACGACTCTGCATGACCGGGTCGGGTCACCCTGCCCAGTGGGCTTGCCGTTCAGCGCAGGGGATCGTGCACAGCGCCCGCCCGGTGCCGGACGCTACAGACCGAAGTCCGCTATTGTATTACGTTGATGCAGGCAAGGTGGCTGCAATGGCGGGACAAGCGTCGGCGTTGCCGTCGATCAATGGTAAGAGAATGCAACGGCGGCGGCGCGCCTAGGGTTCTGAGCCGTGAAAGACGGCTTCGATGTTGTGCCCGTCCGGATCGAGCACAAAAGCGGCGTAGTAGCCGGGGTGGTATTGCGGGCGCATGCCTGGGGCACCGTTGTCGCGTCCACCGGCGGCGAGCGCAGTCCGGTGGAAGGCGTCGACTTCTGCATGGTTGGCGGCGCGGAAGGCGACGTGAACGCGTGGCGTTTGCGGCACGCCGTGCGAAACCCAGAAGTCACCACCGGGATCAGAACCCGGCTGCGCATCGCGGACTGCACCGAAACCGGCTGCCTTGTCGCCAAAACGCAGCACCACTGCGTAACCCAACGGCGCCAGTGCGGCCTCGTAGAAAGCAATGCTGCGGGGCACATCGGTCACGGTGACGCCAGTGTGGTCGATCACGATGCGCCCCTTGCAAAAACGGATCGTCAGTCGGCGATCGGCATGCGTTCCGCAGCATCCAGCCGCCCGAGCACCAGGTACTCAAGCAGGGCCTTCTGTGCATGCAGGCGATTTTCGGCTTCTTCCCACACCACGCTTTGCGGCCCGTCGATGACTTCGGCGGTGACTTCTTCGCCGCGATGTGCCGGCAGACAGTGCATGAAGAGCGCGCCAGGTGCAGCTACGCGCATCATGTCGCCGTCAACCTGGAAGTCCGCGAAGTCGCGCATGCGTTCTTCGTTTTCGGCTTCAAAGCCCATCGAGGTCCAGACGTCAGTAGTGATGATGTCCGCACCCTTGGCGGCTTCCATCGGGTCGGCGAATTGCTCGAAGTGATCCGTGCCGTAGAGGTTGGCGCGGTCGGCTTCGACCTCATACCCGGGCGGCGTGGCCACGTGCACGTTGAAATCGAGCACTTCGGCTGCCTGCAGCCAGGTGTTGCAGACGTTGTTGGAGTCGCCGATCCAGGCCACCGTCTTGCCCGCGATCGAGCCGTGATGCTCGATGAAGGTAAAGATGTCGGCCATGATCTGGCAGGGGTGGTATTCGTTGGTCAGCCCGTTGATCACAGGCACACGCGAGTTGGCCGCAAAGCGCTCGATGATCGATTGCTCGAAGGTACGGATCATTACCGCGTCGGACATGCGCGAGATGACCTGCGCGGCGTCTTCCACCGGTTCGCCGCGCCCCAGTTGCGAGTCGCGCGTGTTCAGGTAGATCGCTGACCCGCCCAGTTGTTGCATGCCGGCTTCGAACGACAGTCGCGTACGCGTGCTGGCTTTCTCGAAAATCATGACCAGCGTGCGGTCGAACAGCGGGTGATGCGTTTCGTAATTCTTGAACTTGCGCTTGATCGTGGCCGCACGCTCGAACAGATAGGCGTATTCGTCGCGGGTCAGATCGTTGAACTGGAGATAATGCTTGGGCGTTTTCATGATGTGGTCTGTCGCGACTGTCCGGCCCATGCGGCCGTGAGCAGCCGCCTTGGCCTTTCACTGACGCTACAAAACACAACGGCGGCAATAGAAGCCGCCGTCAACCAAGTAACGAATTGTAGCAGAAAACTCCGGCCACCCCACCGGCGCCCGATGCCTTCCTGCAAAGGTTTTGCGCCGCAGCACAAACTCGTCAAGACGGTCTTTTCTGGTAGACTGCGTCCTGCTCAAGCGGCACAAGATCGCTGGGCACGTCCGGCGCCGTTCGCTCTCCTCCGAACGATCAACACCGCCCCGGACACCACCTTCCAACAGACTTCGCGCGCACAGGCTTAATGTCCGCCCCTGCCACCAGCTTTATCATCGTCGGCCAGACTCGTGACGGGCAACGCTTTCGCCCGAGCGATTGGGCCGACCGGCTGTGCGGCATCATGTCTGCCTTCGGGACAGACCGGAAAATGAAGTTCTCTCCCTACGTGCGCCCCGGCTGTACGCTCACCGGCGAAAAATGCGTCATGGTTGATGGGCAGCTCCAATTCATCGAACCGCTGGCGTACAAGTTCCTGCTCAACTTCGCCAAGGATAACGACCTGAAGGTCGACATCCTGGCATCCGAAGTCTGAGTCCTCACCGCTCCGGCACAGGCAATACCATACCGATTGCAGTAGCCGTCGACGGATCCGCACGCGCACGAATACCACTGAGTGCATGATCACACTCACGCGCGGCGCGCCAAGTTCAAACGACTGAAGGGCAAAACAGGAAAGAAGGGATGGGGCGACGGACGGGACTCGAACCCGCGACAACTGGAATCACAATCCAGGACTCTACCAACTGAGCTACCGTCGCCACTTCTGACTGCAAGCGCGAATGCTTGCAGGGAAAAACTTTACTGCGCTGGCCTGCCCGACAGGAATCGAACCTGTAACCTACGGCTTAGAAGGCCGTTGCTCTATCCAGTTGAGCTACGGGCAGATCTCTTATGCCGGACCGGTCTTCGGAATTAAATCACTTCCACCAGTGCATTCTGGTCGGGGTGGAGGGATTCGAACCCCCGACATCTTGCTCCCAAAGCAAGCGCGCTACCGGGCTGCGCTACACCCCGAGGAGGCAGAATTCTAGTAGAGCCTCTCGATTACGTCAAATCATTTTGAGTGGTTCTGCGCAAAGCCATTCTGCCATCCGCGCCACACGCATATTGCGTACTGCATGCGGCGCGAAACACATCAATCAATGATGGTGATGGCCGTGCGGACCATGAACGTGGCCATGGGTGATTTCTTCCTGCGAGGCGGGACGCACGTCGGCGATGGTGATGTCGAACACCAGCGCGGTGCCGGCCAGCGGATGATTGCCGTCGACCACGACCTTGCCGTCTGCCACATCGGTGATGCGGTAGAGCATGTCGTCTTCGCCGTCGTCGCCCACGCGCTCGAAAGCCATGCCGACTTCGACGTTGTCGGGGAAGAGGCTGGCGTCTTCGATATGCACGAGGCTTTCGTCGTATTCACCGAAGGCATCATCCGGTTGCAGCTTGACCTGCAGGGTTTCGCCCTTGTTCTTGCCATGCAGGGTTTCTTCGAGCAGCGGGAAGATGCCGTCGTAGCCTCCGTGCAGGTACACCAGCGGCTGTTCGCCGTTGTCGACGATGTTGCCGTCCGGGTCGCGCACCTTGTAGTCAAGCGTGACGACGGTGTTCTTGACGATTTCCATTTCTGCTCCTAGCGAGTTCTTGTATGAGTCCGAGTATTTCATCCGTGTGCGACGACTGGCTCCAGTCTTCGAACGTGTGATGGATGAATCCATCGCGACCGATGATGAAGATTGCGCGTTGCACATCGGGCTTGATCGTGCCGCCTACTTCACGCTCCTGCCACACACCATAGAGGCGGCAGACCGATGCGTCGGGATCCGACAGCAGCGTGACACCCAGGCCATGCCGATCACAGAATTCGCCGTGCACCAGGCAGTCGTCGAGGCTCACGCCCACCGGTATGGCAGAGCATTGCTCGAAGATTTCGCCGGCATCCGAAAACTCGATGGCCTGCCGCAGGCTCGAAGGCATGCTGTCGCGGGGGTAAAAGTACAGCACGACAATATGGGATCGCGTCACCTCGGCAAGGTCGAACGCTTCCATGTCGGCGTCGGGAAGCGAGAACATGGGTGCAACTTCGCCCGGAGCCGGTCGTGCCTTGCGGCCGATGGCGGATTCTACCCCGCTCACCGACCGAGCACTATCGTTTGATACCGGAGTTGCTTGCGCCATGACGACTCTCCTTCGAACCAGGGCTGCGGCGTCGCTCCCGCGACATTCTGATGAGATAGCCAAGGACCCGCGCAGCCACAAGTTAATTCGTGTCACCTTCATGCCGGCTTGCGACAGCGCATGCGCAAACCGCAACGCACTATCGCAGGCAGACCTTTCGTACTTGCGCCATGTCGGTGTGGCCGGCGAGCACTTTCTCGATGCCGTCCTGGCGCAACGTTCGCATGCCATCACGCAATGCAGTGGCGAAGAGATCCGCCACCGGCGCGCGCGTCTGGATGCGGCGCTTGGCCTCTTCCGTGCCGACCATCAGTTCATGCAACGCAATGCGACCACGGTAACCGGAGTTGCTGCATTCGGGACAACCCTTGGCACGATGCAGCACAAAGTTGCCTGACGCGTCGGCGAACTGCGCGCGCCATGCATGCAGGATGTGGGTGCGCGCGGCGTCGGGGTCGCGGGCAAACGCTTCCGTCTTGCGCAGGTCTTCGCAATATTCCGACAGCAGTGCGTCGATCTCTTCGGGCGATGGCGCATAAGCCTGGCAGCAATTCTTGCAGAGCCGCCTGGCGAGCCGTTGCGCCAGTACGCCCAGCAGCGCATCGGCGAAATTGAACGGGTCCATGCCCATGTCGAGCAGGCGCACTACGGATTCCGGCGCACTGTTCGTATGCAACGTGGATAACACGAGGTGGCCGGTGAGCGATGCTTCGATGCCGATCGCGACCGTTTCGCTGTCACGCATTTCGCCGACCATGATGATGTCCGGGTCCGCTCGCAGGAACGAACGCATGACGGTCGCAAAAGTCAGGCCCGCCTTGCGATTGACCTGCACTTGCCGCAAGCCGCGTTGCGTGATTTCCACCGGGTCCTCGGCGGTCCATATCTTGGTCTCGGGTGTATTGAGTGCCTTGAGCACCGAGTGCAGCGTGGTCGTCTTGCCGGAGCCGGTCGGACCGCACACGAAGAAGATGCCGTAAGGCTTGCTGATGGTCTCCTTCAAACGCGCAAGGTTGTGCGGCGACAGCGCCAGATCGTCCAGCGCGATAGGCTCGCCGCCAGAGAGCAGGCGCATCACGACATCCTCGGCGCCACCAGAGGTGGGCACAGTGGCGACGCGCAATTCGATGTCCAGCGGGCCGTACTTGCGAAAGCGGATCTTGCCGTCCTGCGGTTTGCGTCGCTCGGCGATATCGAGGTCGCACATGATCTTGATGCGCGCCACCAGCGCGTTGCGATAGCTGGCGGGCACTTCAATGTACGGCGTCAGCACGCCGTCCTTGCGAAAGCGGATGAGCGTCTTTTCCTTGCCGGGTCGCGGCTCGATGTGAATGTCGGACACGCCCTGCCGATGCGCATCGATGATGACGCGATTGACGAGCTTCACGAGTTCATTGTCGGCGGCGGCGGAAAGATCGTCCGCCGAGCTGTAGCCCTCGTCGTCCTCGCCCATCTCCGACAGCAGATCGCCCACGTCCAGATCGTCGGTCATGGTGTCGAAGAACTGTGCAACCGTCAGCGCAAACTCGCGTTGTGTCGTCACGCGATAGTTGATGCGCGCATCAAGGAATACGTTCTGGGCCACGCGCGAAGAGGCCACCTGCTCCGGATCGACGGCCACGATCTGGATACCCTGCTCGTTTTCTTCCAGCGGCAACCAGAGACTCTTGCTCGCGTACTCGCGCTTGATGTTGCGCAGCAGATCGATCGGCCGAACCCGGTCGGCGCGGTAGGGCTCGTACGGCACTTCGTAGAAGCGCGCCATCGACTCCCCAAGCTCGACATCGGTGCATGCAAACCCTTCGCGCAGCACCTGCTCCACCGACAGCCGGCGTTGCCGCGCGATGGCCACCGCCGCATCGAGATCGCCCTGCGTCAGGCGCCCGCACGCAACGAGCTGGTCGTAGCGCGAGCGCAGCGGCATGTCGGCATGCTGGCGTTGCGACAACGCGACGGCAAACGTGCGAGCCAAGCCTTGCAGGCCTTCTTCATGGATGCTGGTGAAGGCTTCGTCATCCACGCTGTCGGCCAGCAGCACGACACCGATGAGAGAGTCGTCTTCGCCGTTGATGATCGGCGCGGCCAACGCCTGCCGCTGCGGGCCGTCCTCGCCGATGTCTTCCGGCGCCCAATCGTCGGCGAGCGACTGCATGGCGGCGAGGTTGCCGACATTGGGCAAATTGAGCGTGCGCCGCTCGAACGCACACAGCCCCACCACACCACGCGGTGCAATTGCGATGCGCAGCACGCGCACCATGCCCGCATCGCGCACCCGGGCGCGCAGGCTGCTCTGCGCATGATCGGCCATGAACACCAGCATCCGCCTCGCACCGAACAGCGCGCAGACTTCGTCGGTCAGGCCGAAGATCAGTTCTTCCTGACTGTGCGTCGCATGCACGCGCGTCGTCAGCGCCTGCAGCCCCTTGAAGAAAGCCAGACGTTGCGCGAGTTCGCCGCCCGGTCTCGCGTTGGGTGCATTCATGTCGCTCTTCTCTTACTCGGTGTTGTGGGCGGCAGCGTACCGCGTCTCCGTGTCGCTATAAATAAAAGACTTCATCGGCCTGCAGGGCGCGGGGCTGGAACGGAATTTCGTAGCCCTGCAGTTCGCGCATGATCTGGACTTCGCTGCCCGGCTTGAGATGGGAGACGAACACCTCGGGCCGCACGTCCAAGGTACGCAAGAACTCTGCCAGCAACTGCGGGCACATGTGGCGCGCGGCCGTGGCCATTTCGCGCTGTGCGTCGGTGTAGGCTGTCTCGATGAGAAGGTAGCGAAGGTCATCGAGCGTATTGAGCGCCGCGGCCAGTTCGGGGCTGTGCGTGGTATCGCCCGAAAAGGCCAGGCCAGCGCCATCCGGCGAGGTCGCGCAATAACCCATCGCCGGCACGGCATGGTCGACAGGCAGCCCGCGAATGCACCGGCCATGGCCGAGTTCGATCGTCTGGCCAACGTCGATGGCGTTGAATCGAAGGCACGGCGCCGCACAATCGGGGATGGCGGTGAAATCGGGCCACACGCGCCAATTGAAGATGTGCTCACGCAGAACGCCCAGCGTCGCCGCGTTGGCGAACACTTGCAACGGCTCGCGGCGCAGCTCGCTGACGGCATCGATCAACATGGGCAGCAGCGCAATATGATCGAGATGGGCGTGCGTCACGAAGACGCGATCGATGCTCGCCATCTCATCAATGTCCAAGACTCCGACCCCCGTGCCGCAGTCGATCAGCGTGTCGTCGTCGACCAGCAGCGCAGTGGTGCGCGAACTGACGCCACCAATGCCGCCGCTGCAACCGAGAACTCTCACGCGCATGACGTCTCCCCTGACCAGGCGCATCCCCGCGGAGCGAGCGCGCGAAGTTGCCACAATGCCGCCAATCCGGCGTCGGCACACATGACTTGTGTCACGCTCGACCCCGCAACGCACGCTGCTGCGCAGCACGCCCGCTCACTTCATCCCCCGCGTCGGCGGACACCGAAAACAGATCGATCAGCCCGACGAGCGACAAAACGGCCATGAACGCAAAAGCAACCTGGAACGCCTCGCGCGACATCGCCTGACCTTCCGCCGGGAACCACACCGATGCCGCTCTGAGCAGCACGGCGCCGATCGCCACACCCATGCCGGCGCTCATTTGTACGAGGACGCTGCTGAGCGTGGAAGCGTCGCTCATGCGCGCCGGCGCGATATCGCAGAAACTGAATGTGCTCAGCCCGGTGAATTGCATCGAGCGCGACAGGCCCGTGAAGAACAGCACCAGCATGATGACGGTGCGCGGCGTATCGGCCGTCAAGAACATGCACAGGGCGAACCCCGCTGCAACCAGCACACCGTTGGTGATGAGAACGCCGCGGAACCCCCATGCGCGCATCCACGGCGTGGTCAGTGGCTTCATCGCGATGTTGCCGGCGAACAGGGCGAGCAGAAGCAGGCCCGAAGTGGTCGCGGAAAATCCAAAGGCCAATTGGAACATCAGGGGCGCGAGAAACGGCACGCTGTTGATCGCCATGCGAAACAGGAAGCCGCCGCGCATGGACACCAGGAATGTGCGTACCTTGAATGCGCTCAGGTCCACCAGCGGGTGCTTCGTGTGCAGCAAGTGATGTCCCGCCCAAAGCAGCGTCACGATGCCCAATATGGCGCACAGGCCGACCTGCCACATGTCGAAAGGCGAATGGCTGGACAGATCGCAGGCGAACATCAAGGCGCTGCAACCCACGCCGCTCAGGATGAAACCCTTGACGTCGAATGGACGCGGTCCTCCTGGCTCGCCGCTCACCAGCAACAACGTCAACGCGAAACCGAGCAGACCGAAAGGCACATTGAGAAGGAATATCCAGTGCCAACCCCAATGCGTCGTGATGTACCCGCCCAGCTCCGGGCCGAGCACGGGAGCGCCGAGCGCCGGCCACGTGAGCATGGCGATCGCGCCGACAAGCTGTTCCTTCGGCGTGGAACGCAGCACCACGAGTCTGCCGACCGGCACCATCATCGCGCCGCCAAAGCCTTGCAGAATACGAGCGGCCGTGAAGAACCACAGGTTGTCGCTCAGGCTGCACAGCACCGACGCGAAGGTAAACACCAGAATGGCACCGCCAAAGACCTGGCGCGGCCCAAAGCGATCGGCCATCCAGCCCGACAACGGAATGAACACGGCGAGCGCCAGCATGTAGGCGCTCACCCCCATCGACAGATGGATCGGCAGCGTATGGAAGCTCTGCGCCATTTGCGGCAGAGCGGTGGTGATCACCGTCGAGTCCAGCAGCTCCATGAAGAAAGCGCCGGCGACGAGCCAGACGAGATAACGATTGCGAGCGGATGCGTCGGAAGGGGCGATACTGGACATGAATCAGCAGCAATGCGCCCGCACCGTCCAGACGCAACGCCGCGCCGGACTCATCTGGGCGGGCAGACCGTCAAGCGGACGGCCGCAGGTAAAACTCCATTTTGACTCCGGCGATCTCGATCACGTCGTGATCCCCCAGCAGATGGGCCTGGGCATCGAGCTGCCGGCCATTCAGGATCGGGAAACTGTCGCCTTCCACGTGGGTGATGAAATAGCCGTGGGGGCGGCGCGTGATGACCGCGACCTGCATGCCGGGTTTGCCCAGCGTTGTCAGCGATTTGGACAATTCCAGTTCGCGACCGGCATTGCGCCCGGAGAGAATCTGCACCACGCCAACGGCTTCGCTGCCACTGCCAGCAGGTGTGGCCTGCCCGGCCGCTTCCGGCGGCGTCTGCCAGCCATTGGTGGGCGTGCTTTCAGTCAGAGTGGTCTCGCCAAAACCGAGCATGGTCTCGGTATGCGCGCGCGGAGCATTGCCCAGTTGCGCGCCCTCGCCCTGCGGCAGGAATGCCTTTTCAAAGGTATTGGCGGCCTGAAACTCCGGCGCATCCTTGAGGAATTTGAGACGATATTTGCCGAGCTCGACGACGTCGTTGTCCTTGAGCACGTGCTTCTTGACGGCCATGCCATTCACGTATGTGCCGTTGGTACTGTTGAGGTCTTCGAGAAAGGCGTCGTTGAGTATGGCGACGATGACCGCATGCTCGCCGCTGATGGCAAGGTTGTCGATCTGGATGTCGTTGTGAGGCTTGCGACCGATGGTCGTGCGCTCTTTGGTGAGCGCAATTTCCTTCAGCACCAGCCCGTCCATGCTCAAAATCAGCTTTGCCATGTCTTCCTCAGTGACCGCGTCGCAACGCCGTCATGTGTCTGTCACGTCCGTTCGTTCAGTATGGCAGGTTCCGCCCGAGTCCGGCAGCGCGTGCGCGCTCGAGCAGATCGAGCCCGAGCGACAGGTCCTGGATGCCCATGCCCTGCGACTCGAACAGCGTGATCTGCTGCTCGGTGGTTCGCCCCTTGCGAAAACCCGCGACGAGGTCGCCCAACTCGACCAGACGCCCCGCAGCCAGTCGCCCTTTTTCGAGGCTCGGCAACAGATCGCCCGCTTCCTTCAGCGCAGTCTCGACCGCATCGACACAGATCAGATCAGCACGACTGACCAATGCCTCATCGACCTCGCGCCGTGCCAGCGAATTGGAGCCCATCGCGTTGACATGCGTGCCTTCGCGCAGCCACACGCCTTCCAGCACCGGCTTCGGCGAAGTCGTGGCAGTGACCACGATGTCCGCCAGCCTCGCCAGCGCCTGGGCACTTTCGGCGGGCTCCACTGAGAGCCCGGTCTGGGCGGACATGTCGCGGCAGAAGGTCGCGAGCCGCTCGGCATTGCGGGCGAATACGAGCACACGTTCAAGCCGGCACACATGCGCCAGCGCCAGCAATTGCCCGCGCGCCTGCCAGCCAGCGCCGATAATGCCAGCGATGCGGGCATCGCTTCGCGCAAGGCGACGGGCGGCAACGCCGCCTGCGGCCCCCGTGCGCATCATGCCGAGCAGATCCGCTTCAATGACCGCCATCGGCAGTCCGCTCACGATGTCATAAAGATGCAGCCAGAAGCGTGCCTTGCCTCCCGCCACGGTGTAGACCTTGAAGCCGGTTGCGCCACGTGCAGGCCATCCGGCCTGCAGCAGATGCTGCGTGCCAGCCCCGGCCCGCACACGATTTCGGGGAATGTCGATCGCCTCGCCGCGCGCCAGCGCCATGTGGGCAGCTTCGACCGCGTCGACGGCCATCTGCATGTCGATGAGCTTCTCGACGTCTTGCTCGGTCAGGTAGATCGTCATTCCAGTCGCTCCGTCGGAACCCGTCCAGAGGAATCGCAAAATCACGGCCGGGATCGGCCTGCGCCATCGCTTTTCGCGACGTCCGTCGATCCAGGGTGGGCAGGTGCGCCCCCCCTGTAGAGAGCAAAACGCTCAGGAGGAAGAAGATTCCTCGCGCGCAGTAGCCGAATCGGCCGCCAGCGCCCTGCGTTTGCGCAGCTTTGCAATGGCGAGCACCAGTAGCGCGCCGACGATCGCAAATGCGTAGTGCAAGGTGCGGGTCATGTGGACGACGGACTCGAGCCCCGGCTCGTCCGACAGCATTTCGCCCGCGATCCAGCCCAACAGCATGGCGCCCAGCACCACGATGACCGGGAAGCGCTCCATCAGCCACAACACGATGTTGCTACCGAACACCACGATGGGAATCGACAGCGCCAGACCGATGATCAACAGCAGCAGGCGCGCGCTCTCGGGTGCCGTATTGGCCGCACCGGCGACCGCCAGCACGTTGTCCAGGCTCATCACGAGGTCGGCGATCAGGATAGTGCGAATGGCCGCCAGGATAGAGGTGTGCGCTTTGATGTCTGCATCCCCATCCTCTTCATCGAGCAACTGCACGCCGATCCACAGCAGCAGCA
Organism: Uliginosibacterium sp. sgz301328; assembly: GCF_041807905.1. Classification (NCBI taxonomy): domain Bacteria; kingdom Pseudomonadati; phylum Pseudomonadota; class Betaproteobacteria; order Rhodocyclales; family Zoogloeaceae; genus Uliginosibacterium; species Uliginosibacterium sp. sgz301328. The sequence goes on along the minus strand of NZ_JBGVSA010000025.1, from coordinate 30,716 downwards.
GTGCTCCGACCATCTTCAGCCACGGCAGTTCGAGCAGGCGGGTGGCGAAGATCGTCAGCACGACGCGCATGACGATCGCTGCAACCGATCCCCAGATGATGGCCTGCTTCTTCTGGGCCGTCGGCAGCGAGCGCGACGCCAGCGCGATGACAACCGCGTTGTCGCCCGACAGCAGAATATTGACGCCGATGATGGCGAGCAAACTCAGCCAGAAAGCGCTGGTTTGTATGACTTCCATTCTTGTCTCCCTAACAATGTACGACTCGCCATGCTAAGTGGTCGGACATTTCCTGCAAATTGATTGCAGACAATTATGACCGTGTTCAAGCCAAGAAAAACGCCCGGCTTTGGACCGGGCGCTTTTTTGACAGATACCGAGATATCCGTGTGACCGTTTACAACACCGACTTCAGCAGCTTGCCCATTTCGGAGGGGTTGCGCGTCACCTTGAAACCGCACTCTTCCATGATGGCGAGCTTGGCTTCGGCGGTGTCTGCGCCCCCCGAAATCAGCGCACCGGCGTGGCCCATGCGCTTGCCGGCCGGCGCGGTGACGCCGGCGATGAAGCCCACCACCGGCTTCTTCATGTTGTCCTTGCACCAGCGGGCGGCTTCAGCCTCGTCCGGACCGCCGATTTCACCAATCATGATGACGGCGTCGGTATCAGGATCGTCATTGAAGAGGCGCATCACATCGATGTGCTTCAGACCATTGATGGGGTCGCCACCGATACCTACGGCGGACGACTGGCCCAGGCCCAGTTCAGTCAGTTGTGCGACAGCTTCGTACGTCAACGTGCCCGAGCGCGATACCACGCCGATGCGGCCCTTGCGGTGAATGTGGCCCGGCATGATGCCGATCTTGATTTCGTCCGGGGTGATCAGGCCGGGGCAGTTCGGGCCGAGCAGCAGCGTCTTCTTACCGCCAGCGGCTTCCTTGGCCTTCATCTTGTTGCGCACTTCGAGCATGTCGCGAACGGGGATGCCTTCGGTGATGCAGATCGCCAGATCGAGGTCGGCCTCGACCGCTTCCCAGATGGCAGCGGCGGCACCTGCGGGCGGCACGTAGATCACCGACACGGTGGCGCCGGTGGCGGCCTTCGCTTCGGACACATTGCCGTAGATAGGAATGCCTTCGAAGTCTTCGCCAGCCTTCTTCGGGTTCACGCCGGCCACGAAACAGTTCTGGCCGTTGGCGTAGTCACGGCACATGCGCGTGTGGAACTGGCCGGTCTTGCCGGTGATGCCCTGGGTGATGACCTTGGTGTTCTTGTCGATCAGGATGCTCATTTGAAATTCCTTCTGTGTCGCTGTGGGGGTCGCAATTACTTCGCAGCAGCGACGACTTTTTGCGCGGCTTCGGCCATGGTGTCGGCAGCGATGATCGGCAGGCCCGATTCGGCCAGGATCTGCTTGCCCAGGTCTTCGTTGGTGCCCTTCATGCGGACGACCAGCGGCACCTTCAGGTGCACTTCGCGCGCGGCGGCGACGACGCCCGTGGCGATGGTGTCGCAGCGCATGATGCCGCCGAAAATGTTCACCAGGATGGCCTTGCAGTTGGGGTTGCGCAGCATGATCTTGAAGGCTTCGGTGACCTTCTCGGTGGTGGCGCCGCCCCCCACGTCGAGGAAGTTGGCCGGCTCGCCACCGAACAGCTTGATGGTGTCCATGGTGGCCATGGCCAGGCCGGCGCCGTTCACCAGACAGCCGATGTTGCCGTCGAGCTGGATGTAGGCCAGATCGAACTTGGAGGCTTCGATTTCGGCCGGATCTTCTTCGTCCAGGTCGCGCAAGGCAACGATTTCCGGGTGACGGAAGAGCGCGTTCGCGTCGAAGTCGAACTTGGCGTCCAGCGCCTTGATGCTGCCGTCGCCTTCGAGAATCAGCGGATTGATTTCGGCCAGCGAAGCGTCGGTTTCCATGTAGCACGTGTACAGACGCTTGAGCGTGTCGACGGCTTGCGGGATCGAACCTTCGGGAATGCCGATGCCCTTGGCCAGTTCCAGCGCCTGGGCGTCGGAGATGCCGACCTGCGGGTCGATGAAGACCTTGAGGATCTTCTCGGGCGTGGCGGCGGCGACTTCTTCGATTTCCATGCCGCCTTCGGAGGAGGCCATCATGACGACCTTCTGCGTGGCGCGGTCGGTCAGCGCGGCAACGTAGTATTCCTTCTTGATATCAGCGCCCTCGGCGATCAGCAGGCGATTGACCTTCTTGCCTTCCGGGCCGGTCTGGGGCGTCACCAGTTGCATGCCCAGGATCTTCGAGGACAACTCGCGCACTTCTTCCTTCGAGCGTGCCAGCTTCACGCCGCCGCCCTTGCCGCGGCCGCCTGCGTGGATCTGCGCCTTGACGACCCAGATCGAACCGCCCAGCTTGTCGGCGGCCGCGACCGCTTCGTCGACCGAGAAAGCGGGAATCCCACGGGGAGTCGCAACCCCGTACTTGTGAAGGATCTCTTTCGCTTGATATTCGTGGATTTTCATAGTTGCCCTTCGTCAGACCGCAACCGTAGGCAAAGCCCCCGGAAATACAGCCACACGCCTCGTGAGTTGTTGGAGAAACGTCAGGGTTGGTGAAGGCCAACATCAGACAGCCCCTACACTATTGATGCACTGCACACCAAGACCTGAGTCAACCAACGATTTTAACCGAAACGGCCAGGGTCTTCGAAAAATCGTTCGAAACCAAGCGTGGAGCGGGTTTCCGGCGACACAATCCGTACTAGCCACAAGGGCAGAAGGCTTGACGGATCCCTAAAGGCTGTATCACATCGAAACAACAAAAACTATAAATTTGCGTCCGCATCATTCAGAATGCGCTTACAACATAAGTTGCATCCCCTCGCATAAGGATTCCTGCCTATGAGCATGTCGTGGCCCAACTCGTCGATCGGCCGTCTGCTGCGCGCCTCTCGCAGCGTCCGCGCCGCAAGACGACCGGTGCTGAGCATGGCCTGTTTCGCAGTTGCAATGGCTTGTTCGCCCGCGGCCCACGCGCTTGGAATGGGTGATGCAACGACCCGCAGCCATGTTGGCCAGGCGCTGCGCATCGAAATTCCGCTCCAGCTCTCCGCTGGCGAATCGCCGGACCCTTCATGCTTCCAAGTCGTGCCGGGCAACCACGAAGACGACGGCATTCCGTGGATCACCAATGGGCGCGCCGCTATCGAAGGTAGTGGCGCCACGGCCCGTCTGGTCTTGCGCGCGCCCGCGACCGACGCACCTGCCGTTCGCCTGGCTGTACGCGCAGCATGTGGCGCCAATCTGCGCCGCGAATACGCGCTCTTGCTCGAACCGCCACTGAATGTCGAGTCGGTTCCCACCGTGGCATCGGGAGACGCTGTAGCGCCCCAGCGGGGACGCAGTCCGCAAGCCGCCAGTAGCACGCCCGACACGCCTTCCACGGGTGCCCCCTCTGCGCCGCGTCGCGCAGCAAGCGGCAACCCTCGCCGCCCCGCCGTCGCGCAGAGCGGAGCGACTCGCGCCCGCCCCACGCCGGCCCTGGTGCACGAATCTCCACCGGCATCGCCCGCCGTTCCTGTACGAACACAAACCGCTGCGCCGGCACCGAAGGCGGCGCCGCATGATCAATTGGTGGTCGGTCCGTCATCCACTGAACAACTGGCCGCCAGCCTTCCGCCGGGCGACGCCTCGGCGCCGGTGCGCAGTTCGCATGGCCGCACCGAAGCGGAACTCATCTCCGAACTGGATGACCGCATCGCCCAACAGATCGCCCTCACGGAGCGCCTGCATCGCCTCGAACAATTGCAGACCGAGCTGGCAGCCGACAATGCCCGCCTCGAAGCACAGGTCCGCCAATTGCGCCAGAGTGGCGGCGCGGTAAGCGCTGCCCAGCCAGTCTTCTCGAACGATGACTCGCTGCTATCGCAGCGCTGGCCCTATGCCATCGTGGCGGTGCTGTGCCTGCTGGCGGCCTGGCTGGTCAAGCGACACAAGGACCGCGCCATTGCCGTTCATTCGGAAGGGCCGCACACGGTACGCCTGAATCGCCGCTACAAGGGTCCGGCCTCCGAGGACGAAGACGACGTTTTCGCTCCCCTGACCGAACGCGACCTGTGGCCGGAACGCTCGAGCCTCGTTCCTTTGCCGATCGCGGACAGCGTGACCGAATCGCTGGAGCCGATCCTCAGCATTCCGTCCACGCCGGATGTCGTCGTGACGGAGGACATCGAAGAACACGACTCGGCCGTGGAACTGGCTGAAATCATGATGTCCTTCGGGCGCGTACAGGGTGCGGCGCAGACTCTGGCCGACTTCATCCGCACCAACCCGAAGCAGGCCGTCAAACCGTGGATCAAACTCCTCGAGGTCTACCATTCGGCCGGCATGCGCACGGAATTCGACGGCCTGTCAGCGCAGATCAACAAGACTTTCAACATCCAGCCCGTCACGTGGGAGGATTTCGAGGTCGCATTGCGCGATCCCGCGTCGCTCGAATCGATGACGCATATCCGCAAGCGCCTGTGCGAAACATGGAACACGCGCGATTGCCAAGCCTATCTGCATGCGTTGTTGCGCGACAACCGCGACGGCACGCGCCTGGGCTTCCCGCTGGTGATCGTGGATGAAATCCTGATGCTGCTCGGCGTCCTCGAACAGACCCTGGGGCACTTCCGCTACGAGCCGCCGGCCCCGGCCGAATCCCAGCCCGCCCCCGAATTGCCGGAAGCAGGCCAGACCCCGCTCTCGACGAGCGATACGCATACGCAGTTGGAAACCTGGGTGGATGAAGTGCCCGAGCTACCCATTGAGATCCCGCCTGCCGGCACGGCGCCCCGCACGCCTGCGCAGCCCAATCCGTTTGCCGGCAGCCTGGTCGATCTCGACATCGACGGGCAGGACTTCGGCAAGACGCTGCACTTCAATCTGGACGAACTGGACGGCCACACTCGTCCCATGCCCGAACTGGACAAGAAACAAGCCTGAGCGCAGTGCGTGCGATCGGTTCGGAGGCGTGGCCTACGCTTCCGAACCGAATCCTTGCGCCGGCACGCGGGCGACGCCGCATGCCGGAATCGTGCTTCAGACCGGATTGTCGATGTCGATAAACATCGTCTCCAGCCCCTTGGCTTGCGCAAGGTGCGCGGACAACGCGTGGATACCGTAGCGTTCGGTCGCGTGGTGCCCTGCCGCGATGTACGCCACGCCGCTCTCGCGGGCGAGGTGGACGGTGGGCTCGGAAATCTCCCCCGACACATAGGCGTCCGCACCGGCATCGATTGCCTGTTGCAGCGACCCTTGGGCGGCGCCGGTGCACCAGGCCAGGCGGCGCACGGGTTGATCGGCATCGCCAATCACCAGCGGTTCGCGCCCTAGGCGCGCAGCCAGCGAACGGGCAAGCTGGCCGACCGTATGCGGAGAATCCGGCTCGCCTAGGCAGACGAGGTCCATCTCACCGGTACGTGCGGTCAGATGCCATCCACATATCCGCGCCAGTTGGGCGTTGTTGCCCAGCTCCGGATGAAGATCCAGCGGCAGGTGGTAGGCAAAGAGATTGATGTCATGCGCAAGCAGCGCAGCCAGGCGCCGTCTTTTCTGGCCGATCACGCGATAGTCCTCGCCACGCCAGAAGTACCCGTGATGGACGATGACGGCGTCGGCCCGCTCGTCGATCGCGCGATCGATCAAGGCCTGGCTGGCGGTGACCCCGCAGACGATGCGCGACACATTCTCGCGACCTTCCACCTGCAGGCCGTTTGGGCAATAATCCTTGATACGCGCGCAGTCCAATAAAACATCAAGATAGGTCTGCAGTTCAGCGCGTTTCATCACCCGTCCCCCACTCCGACATCAACGTAATCTGGAATCCGGTCGCATTATGCATCGCCTCTGGCTCGTCTTTGCACAAACCGTGACCGTCGCGCTCGGCGTGCTGTTCGTATTGCTCACCTTCAAGCCGGCATGGTTCGGCCAGCGGGTGGCCGCCATGCCAGTGGTCAATATTCTCACCGCGGCCGAACCCGCGCCGGGCACGCGCGCCACCAGCGACCGCGCAAGCTATGCCGACGCCGCGCAGAGTGCGCTGCCATCGGTGGTGCACATCTTCACCAGCAAGGAAGTCCGCCAGCAACGCAATCCGCTGCTGGATGATCCGGTGTTCCGCCATTTCTTCGGCGACCGCGCGCAACCGCAGGAGCAGCACACGGCGGGCCTCGGCTCGGGCGTCGTGGTGAGCAGCGAAGGCTACATCCTGACCAACAACCACGTGATCGATGCCGCCGACGAGATCGAAGTCGCGTTGCAGGATGGCAGCAAGTTTCCGGCGCGCATTGTCGGCCGCGACCCGGAAACCGATCTGGCCGTCCTGCGCATCGATGCGGCAAAGCTCCCGGCAATCACCTTTGCCAACAGCGACAGCGTGCGCGTGGGCGACGTGGTGCTGGCTATCGGCAACCCGTTCGGGGTCGGGCAGACGGTGACCCTGGGCATCGTCAGCGCCATGGGGCGCAACCACCTGGGGATCAACACGTTCGAGAACTTCATCCAGACGGATGCCGCCATCAACCCCGGCAACTCGGGCGGCGCGCTGATCGACAGCAAGGGCCACCTCATCGGCATCAACACGGCCATCTATTCGCGCACCGGCGGATCGCTGGGCATCGGTTTCGCCATTCCCGCCAGCTTTGCGCGCGACGTGATGGAACAGATCATCAAGACCGGCAGCGTGACGCGCGGCTGGATCGGCGTTGAAGTGCAGGAGATCACGCCGGACCTGGCCAGTTCATTCGGCCTGCCGCGTGAAGGCGCATTGATTTCCGGCATCGCGCGCAACAGCCCTGCGGCGAAGGCCGGCGTACGCCCGGGCGATGTATTGGTGGCCGCCGACGGCAAATCGATCAACGACGCGCAAAGTGTGCTATCGACGATCGCTGCGCTGCCGCCCGGACGCCTCGTGCAACTGCGCCTGATCCGTCAGGGCAAGACGATCGAAGTCAACGCGCAGATCGCGCGCCGGCCGCTGCCGACCGCCAACGAATAGCGCACACTCATGCGATGGCCGGCATACCCGGCCAATCGCGCCAGGCGCCGATGCGCTGTGTGGCGCCGTCCAAATCGGCCAGCCCCTGCGAAGCCAACACGGCATACCACACCGAGCCCTGCAACTGACGCACCGCCAGGAACGGCGCCAACGAAGGCCACGACGGCGCGCCCGGATACAGACGCAGCGCCGCTTCAGGGCCGCCCGGCATGCGCCGGGCGAAACAGGTCAGATCCCATTCGATGGGCCCGCAGCACGCATCTTCGAAGTCGTTCCACAACAGTCGCCCGTCGCGGGTCCGCAACAGGTTCGGTCCTTGCGCATCGCCGTGCAGCGCCTGCGCGGGAAAGCCATGGCGGGCGAACCAGTCGATGACTTCACCGTGCGCGGCGGCGAGCATGTCGGCGTCGCCGGCATTCAGGATGGTCTTGTCGCGAGCAGTGGCGATCCAATCGCCGATCTCGCCGATGAGCCGATCAAAACCCGGCAACTCGCCACGATAGGCGACCAGGGCTTCGTGCAGACGACGCAGGCGCGGCGCCATCTCTTCGGGGGTGGGTGGCTCGTCGACCACATCCACCCATTGCCAGAAACTGAAGACAAAACCGTCGCGCGAATGCGGCCCCGGCGGCAACAGCCCAGACGGAGGCACGACATCGATGCCACCATCGTCCAGGAATGCCGCGAGCGAGACTTCGCGTGCCAGCCGCTGCAACACATCCGGCCGGATGAGCGCCGTGGTCGCCGCCACACGGGCGACGATCGGCAACGGTGCCAGATGCACCAGCACGTTGCTCCAATGCGCCAGCACACGCGGCACGCTCACCGCCAGACCGTGCTCACGCGCAAAGGCGGCCACGCATGCGGCCGCCTGGTCGGCATAGCGAGGGGCCGGCATGCCAATCACATTTCCTGGTAGATGGGGCCTTCTCCGCCCTGCGGCGCCACCCAGTTGATGTTCTGCAGAGGGTCCTTGATGTCGCAGCTCTTGCAGTGCACGCAGTTCTGCGCGTTGATTTGCAGACGCGGCTCCCCGCCCTCTTCCCGCACGATTTCGTACACCCCTGCCGGGCAATAGCGTTGCTCGGGGGAATCGTACTTGGCGAGATTCACCTCGATCGCCAGCTTCGGATCGATGAGCTGCAAGTGGCAGGGTTCGTCTTCTTCGTGATTGGTGTTCGAGAGGAACACTGAAGACATGCGGTCGAAGGTAAGTGTGCCGTCCGGCTTCGGATAAATGATCGGCTCGCATTCGGCAGCAGGCTTGAGCTGGTCGTGATCGGCCGAGTTGTGCAGTGTCCAGGGCGCCTGTCCGCCAAACACTTTCTGGTCGATGCCGAAGAGCAGCGAGCCCATGAACAGCCCCTTCTTCATCAACGGCTTGAAGTTGCGCGTGGTGTGAAGTTCGCGATGCAGCCAGCTCTGGCGGAAGGCCGACGGATACGCGGTCAGCTCATCCTGGGCGCGGCCTTCGCCGATCGCCGCAAAGGCGGCTTCGGCCGCCAGCATGCCGGTCTTGATGGCGCCATGCGTCCCCTTGATACGTGCCGCATTCAGGAAACCGGCGTCGTCGCCGATCAGCGCGCCGCCCGGAAACACCAGTTTCGGCAGCGACTGCAGCCCACCCGCCGTGATGGCGCGCGCGCCATAGGCCACGCGTTGGCCGCCCTGGAGGAAGGGTCTGATTTGCGGATGCGTCTTGTAGCGCTGGAATTCCTCGAAGGGAGAGAGGAACGGGTTCTGGTAGTTGAGACCGACCACGTAACCGACGGCCACCTTGTTGTCGTCGTAGTGGTACATGAACGAGCCGCCGTACGTGGCCGAATCGAGCGGCCAGCCGGCCGTGTGCAACACCATCCCGGGCCGGTGATTGGCGGCAGGGACTTCCCACAGCTCCTTGATGCCGATGCCATAGGTCTGAGGATCGACACCTTCGCGCAGGTTGAATTTTGCTTCGAGTTGCTTGCCCAGATGGCCGCGGCTGCCTTCGGCAAACAGCGTGTAGGCGGCGTGCAATTCCATGCCGGGCTGGTAATTGGGGCCTTGGCTGCCATCCTTGAGCACGCCCATGTCACCGGTGATCACGCCCTTTACGCGGCCGGCTTCGTCGTAGAGCACTTCGGCGCCGGCAAAGCCAGGGTAGATTTCCACGCCCAGCGCCTCGGCTTGCTCGCCCAGCCAACGCGTCAGGTGGCCCAGGCTGATGATGAAGTTGCCGTGATTCTTGAAGCAGTCGGGCAAGGCGAATTCGGGCACGCGCAGGCCGCCCGTGGCGGTCAGCATCATGAAGCGGTCTTCGCTCACCTCCGTCTGCAATGGGGCGCCCTGCGCCTTCCAGTCGGGGATCAGTTCCGTCAGGGCTCGCGGATCGAGCACTGCGCCCGACAGAATGTGCGCGCCGATTTCGGCGCCCTTTTCGATCACACACACCGACAGCTCGCGCCCGGCCTGCTGTGCCAATTGCTTGGCGCGGATCGCCGCCGACAACCCGGCAGGCCCGCCGCCCACGATCAGCACGTCAAATGCCATCGATTCGCGTTCCATCAGTGTTTCTCCCTCATCCCAAATTGCGCAAAAGCCGCTATTTTCTCGCAGCGGCGTGCCAAAGCGCCAGCAAAGAAAAGAACAAGATCTCATGATCGAGTGCGCGGGCGTTATCGAAAGGATCTGATACCGCGCAAACGCACCCCGAAGCAGCACCCGGACAGGAGAGCCCGATGATCGACCGTCCCTTGTGGCAACCCGATGCGGCGCGCATCGCCAGCACGCGCCTGACTGCATTCACGCAAGAAATCGAAGCCCGGACGCGTCGGCGTTTTGACGACTACGCTGCCCTGCACGACTGGTCGATCGACGAGAAAGAGGCTTTCTGGAGCGCGCTGTGGGACTTTGCCGGCGTCGTCGGGCACAAAGGTGAGCGGGTGCTGATCGACGGCGAGCGCATGCCCGGCGCGCAGTGGTTTCCGGATGCGCAACTGAACTTTGCACGCAACCTGCTGCGCCAGCGCGGCAATGGCGAGGCGATCGTTTTTCGGGGCGAGGACCGTGTCGAGCGCCGTCTGTCGCACGACGGGCTGTACACCGAAGTCGCGCGACTGGCCGCGGCATTGCGAGCCATGGGCGTGACGCGTGGCGATCGCGTGGCGGCCTACATGCCCAACATGCCCGAAACCGTCATCGCCATGCTGGCGACGGCGAGCATCGGCGCGATCTTTTCGTCGGCGTCACCGGATTTCGGCGTACAGGGCATTCTCGACCGCTTCAGCCAGATTGAACCGAAGGTGCTGATCGCCAGCGACGGCGCCTTTTATGCAGGCAAACGCATCGACAACCTGGCGCGCGTGGCCGAGATTGCGGCGCACCTGCCCACCGTGGAACGCGTCGTGGTGGTGCCTTACGTTGGCGCGACCGAGGGATTCGATAGCATCGAACGCGCCACGTGGTGGGCGGATTTTCTCGCGCCGCACGCGCACGTCACAGACATCGCGTTCACCAATATGCCGTTCGCGGCGCCGCTGTACATCCTGTTCTCATCGGGCACCACGGGGGTACCGAAGTGCATCGTGCATGGTGCTGGCGGCACGCTGCTGCAGCACCTCAAAGAACATCAACTGCACAGCGACGTACAGCCGGGCGACCGGGTTTTCTATTTCACCACCTGCGGCTGGATGATGTGGAATTGGCTGGTGTCGGCACTGGCATCGGATGCCACGCTGCTGCTCTATGACGGGTCTCCCTTCGCGGGAGACGGCGCGATTCTGTGGGACTATGCGCAAGACGAACGCTGCACGCTGTTCGGCACCTCGGCCAAATATCTCGACGCCGCGGCAAAGACCGGACTCACCCCTGCGCGTACGCATTCGTTGCCTGCGCTTCGCGCAATCCTGTCGACCGGCAGCCCGCTGTCGCCCGAAGGCTTCGAGTACGTATATCGCGGCATCAAGTCCGACGTGTGCCTGTCGTCCGTTTCCGGCGGCACCGATATCGTGTCCTGCTTTGCTCTTGGCAATCCCAATGGCGCAGTGTGGCGCGGCGAATTGCAGTGCAAAGGTCTCGGCCTTGCCGTAGAGGTCTTCGACGACGACGGCCATCCAGTGCGGGAACAGAAAGGCGAACTCGTATGCACGCGCCCTTTCCCCTGTATGCCGATCGCATTCTGGAACGATCCGGACGGCGCCCGTTACCACGCGGCGTATTTCGAGCGCTTCGCCAACATCTGGTGCCATGGAGACTGGTGCGAGGAAACCTCCCATGGCGGGCTGATCATCTACGGTCGGTCGGACGCAACGCTCAATCCGGGCGGCGTGCGCATCGGCACGGCCGAGATATATCGACAGGTAGAAAAACTGCCCGAGGTGCTCGAATCCATCGTCATCGGGCAAGACTGGGACAATGACGTACGCGTGGTGCTGTTCGTGCGACTGCGAGAGGGCATTCAATTCAGCGACGAACTCGTCGCACGTATCCGCAAGACGATCCGCGACAATGCCAGCCCCCGGCACGTACCGGCGGTGATTCTGCCGGTACCGGACATTCCGCGCACCAAGAGCGGCAAGATCGTGGAGCTCGCCGTGCGGGCCGTCGTCCATGGCGCCCCCGTGAAGAATGTCGAAGCGCTTGCCAACCCGGAGGCGCTCGATAATTTTCGCGACCTGCCAGCGCTGCGGGCTTGAGTCCGCAAACGAAAAAAGGGACGCCGCAGCGTCCCTTTCTATTGCCTGAACCTGGCGCTTACTGCTGCGCCGGTTGCTCGGCCGGCGCTTCGTTCAGCAGTGCCTTCATCGACAGGCGAATCTTGCCCTTCTCGTCCGTTTCGAGCACCTTCACGCGCACCGCCTGGCCTTCCTTGACGTAGTCGGCGACGTTGTTGACGCGCTCGTTGGCGATCTGCGAGACGTGCAGCAGACCGTCGCGGCCCGGCATGATGTTCACGATGGCGCCAAAGTCGAGCAGACGCACGACGGTACCGTCATAGACCTTGCCGACTTCCACTTCCGCAGCGATCGCTTCGATGCGTGCCTTGGCCAGTTCGGCCTTGGACGAATCCACCGACGAAATGGTGATGCTGCCGTCGTCCTGAATGTCGATCACGCAGCCGGTTTCTTCGGTCAGCGCACGGATCACGGCGCCGCCCTTGCCGATCACGTCGCGGATCTTTTCCGGATTGATCTTCATGGTCATCATGCGCGGCGCGAATTGAGACACTTCGCCGCGGTGTTCGCCCAGCGCGCCCTTCATCAGGCCGAGGATGTGCAGGCGGCCTTCGCGAGCCTGTTCCAGCGCCTTGTGCATGATGGCCGGCGAAATCGAGTCGATCTTCAGGTCCATCTGCAGCGCGGTCACGCCGGTCGCCGTGCCGGCCACCTTGAAGTCCATGTCGCCCAGGTGGTCTTCGTCACCCAGGATGTCGGTCAGCACCGCGAAGCGGTTGCCTTCCTTGATCAGGCCCATGGCGATGCCGGCAACGTGATCCTTCATCGGCACGCCGGCATCCATCATCGACAGCGAACCGCCGCAGACGGAAGCCATCGAGCTGGAACCGTTCGATTCGGTGATTTCGGAGACCACGCGCACGGTGTAGCTGAAGTCCTTGTCGCCCGGCAGCATGGCTGCCAGTGCGCGCTTGGCCAGGCGGCCGTGGCCGATTTCGCGGCGCTTGGGCGAACCCACGCGGCCCGTTTCGCCAGTGGCGTACGGAGGCATGTTGTAGTGGAGCATGAAGCGCTCCTTGTATTCGCCGGCGATGGCGTCGATCACTTGCTCATCGCGACCGGTGCCCAGCGTGGTGACGACCAGCGCTTGCGTCTCGCCGCGCGTGAACAGTGCCGAGCCGTGGGCGCGCGGCAGCACGCCGACGCGGATGTCGATCGGGCGCACCGTGCGGGTGTCGCGACCGTCGATACGCGGTTCGCCATTCAGGATGCGCGAACGCACGATGTTCGATTCGAGGTCGAAGAGCACATTCTTGACGGCATTCTCCGACGGAGCGCCCTCTTCGCCCGTTACCAGACCGGCGATCGCCTTCTTGGTTACGTCCTTCAGCAGGCCACTGCGCTCGCTCTTGCTGGTGGTGCGGAAGGCCTGCTCCAGATCGGCCTGGACCAGTTCCTTGACGCGGCCGATCAGCACTTCGTCCTTGGCCGGGGCGGTCCAGTCCCATTCGGGCTTGCCGGCTTGCTCGACCAGTTCGTTGATGGCCTGGATGACGGCCTGCATCTGCTGGTGACCGAACACCACGGCACCGAGCATCACGTCTTCCGGCAGGCCGGTGGCTTCGGATTCGACCATGAGCACGCCGACTTCGGTACCGGCGACGACCAGATCCATCTGGCTGTCTGCGAGCTGCGTCTTGGTCGGGTTGATCACGTATTGGCCGTCGATGTAGCCCACGCGGGCGGCGCCGATCGGGCCATTGAACGGAATACCCGAGATTGCGAGCGCGGCCGACGTTGCGATGAGCGAGGGAATGTCGCCATCGACTTCAGGGTTCTGCGACATCACCGTCGCCACGACCTGGACTTCGTTGTAGAAGCCTTCCGGGAACAGCGGGCGAATCGGACGATCGATCAGGCGGGAAGTCAGCGTTTCCTTTTCGGTCGGACGGCCTTCGCGCTTGAAGAAACCGCCGGGGATACGGCCGGCAGCATAGAACTTCTCGACGTAATCAACGGTAAGCGGGAAAAAGTCCTGACCCGGCTTCGGGTCCTTGGCGCCAACAACGGTCGCCAGAACGACGGTGTCGTCAATCGTGCAGATGACGGCGCCATGCGCCTGGCGAGCAATCTCGCCGGTTTCCAGCGTGACGGTGTGAGCGCCGTACTGGAAGCTCTTCTTGATAGCGGTGGGCATGGGATTCCTTTCTTGGAAGAAGCCTCGGGTGGCGTCACATGACGCAGCGAGTCAGAGGCTTGAAGGCTTGCTACCGGGTAGAAAAAAGCAAAGCCGGCGCGCCCACGGGGCGACACCGGCTTTTGCCGTGTCAGTGCAACCGCGCCGGCCCGAGAGGCCCGGCACGCCAACGGTCACGACCGCGAGCGCTCATGGCGGTTGAGCACAAGATGATTACTTGCGCAGGCCCAGACGCTCGATCAGGGAACGATAGCGGTCGTAGTCCTTGCCCTTCAGGTAGTCCAGCAGCTTGCGGCGCTGGCTCACCATCTTGAGCAGACCACGGCGCGAGTGGTGGTCCTTGACGTTGGCCTTGAAGTGATCGGTCAGGCCGTTGATGCGTGCGGTCAGCAGGGCAACCTGCACTTCCGGCGAACCCGTGTCGCCTTGGGATTGTTGGTACTCGGCGACGATCTTCGCCTTAACTTCAGTAGCGATCATGGCTAATGTTCTCAATTGCTTTCGGCAAGCCTGCGATTCTAAAGGTTTTTTTCAGTCGAACGCAAGCGAGCCGCCGCCACCCAGCATTACCTCCAGGCGGCGGAGACGAAAAAGAGGCGGACGAGCCAAATGGCCATCCGCCCCGCGAATTTGGAATTCTACCTCAGTTTAGAGCGGCTTGATAGTCGAAGCCTGACGACCCTTGGGGCCTTGCTTGACTTCGAACTCGACGCGTTGGCCTTCCTTGAGCGAGCGGAAACCCGCGCCGGCGATCTCGGAAAAGTGTGCGAACAAATCTTCTCCGCCCTGGTCAGGGGTGATGAAGCCGAAACCTTTAGCGTCGTTGAACCACTTGACGATACCAGTTGCCATACTGCGATTTCCTTACTTGCAAATAAACGATGGAATCGGCTGTTGAGCCTTGCCGCAAACGAATCGGGAAAACCATGGAGGAGAACAACATGTTTTCCCCGTCCGTTGCTGATTGGCAAGATACGGGAATAAATTCTGACAGGCAAGCGATATGCCCTTTCCTACAGACATTTTTTTATTGATGTAAACCCGCGTAAGGAACATCCCAACGGAATACAGAAAATCGCACTAAAAAGAGCAAAAATCAGCACCACAACAGTGCATGAACTTCCGGAAAGCCGCGCCATATCGACATTACAAGGCAGTGACCCTGCTCGTCGATTTTGTTGTTTTCAACAGATATGAATAAGCATTCCATTGAAACTCTATTACGCCAATCAATTCGTTCTGCCTTTACCGGACGGCCATCGCTTTCCGATGGAGAAATATTCCAGGCTGAAAGAAGCCCTTATTGATTCGGGGTTTTTCGATAATGACGATTTTCAAGTTCCGCCGGCCGCAACCGATGTGCAGATCGCACGCGCGCACGATGACGATTACCTGAATCGTGTCACCCGAGGCGATTTGACCGCGGCGGAGATGCGGCAGATCGGGTTCCCGTGGTCGCCGCAGATGGTTGAACGTTCGCGGCGATCGTCCGGCGCCACCATCGAAGCGGCCCGGGCGAGCCTGGTGGCGGGCTGTGCGGTCAACCTTGCCGGAGGCACCCATCATGCCCATGCCACGTACGGCAGCGGCTTCTGCGTATTCAACGATGCCGCCATCGCGGCGCGTGCAATGCAGGCTGAAGAGGGTGTCGGTCAGGTGTTGGTGATCGATTGCGACGTCCATCAGGGCGACGGTACGGCCACCATCCTCAACGGCGACGACAGCATTTTCACCTTCAGCATTCACGGCGCGCGGAATTTCCCGTTCTGCAAAGCATCGAGCGACCTGGACATCGAACTGCCCGACGAAACCGGCGACGAGGACTACCTCGCCGCGCTCGGGAGCGGCCTCGATGAGGCGTTCAAGCGCTGTCGGCCCGAGCTGGTGATCTACCTGGCGGGCGCGGACCCTTATGTCGGCGATCGTCTTGGACGGCTGGCGCTGAGCAAGGACGGACTCCTGCGTCGCGACCAGATGGTGCTAGGCGAATGCGTGTCTCGACGCACGCCCGTCGCCATCGCGATGGCCGGCGGCTACGCAAACGAGATTGACGACACCGTGGCGATCCATGCCGCCACAGTGATATTGGCGCGCCAGATTTACGGCTAGTGCTGGGCGTTGTCGAAGGTATCGATCAGCGCGATCTTGAAGCGGAAGTGCAGCTTGGTGAATTGCTCGTAGAGCAACCACGTCAGTACCGCGACGACACCGAGCGTCAGCGCCATCCATGTCATCGGCGGCTGAATGTCGGCGCTCACGGCGACGATGGCCACAAAGACCAGCAGCGAGACGACGATCGGCACCGATTCGGCCACCAGGCGACGGAAGAAAAGCAGCAGGCGGCCGGCGTGCGGACCGATGATCATTTCGGCCAGCAGCATTCCCAACGCCTTGAGCTTGCCGTAGCCCGCCAGCAGGAAAGGCACCGAGGCGATCAGCGCGAGCCCCCAGACGATGGTGTTCTGCACATCCACGTCCGAAATCCAGGGCGTAACGTAGCGTCGCCCGCCATCAATGAGGAACGCAGCCGCCAGGAACACCGCGACCACCAGCGAGAAATTGATGCCGATCTGAAGCAGGATTCGCTGGATGATGCGGGCGAGCATCGCTCGCTCGCCTTCCGGACGCATCGCGCGCAGTTTTTCCGTGTAGGCGTTGGCAAACTGGGCGACCCTGCGCGGCATGGCGCGCGCCAGATGCAGCGACAAAGGATCGGCAAGACGGATCAGGTACGGCGTGAGGAGCGCCGTCACGGCCGACACCGCCACGGCTACGGGGTAAAGAAAACCGCTGGTGACTTTCAGCGACACCCCGAGCGAGGCGATGATGAACGAGAACTCGCCGATCTGCGACAGACTCATGCCGATACGCAGCGAGGTCCGCCCGTCCTGCCCCGCGGCGAACGCGCCCAGGCCGCAGGAGATCACCTTGCCGATCACCACCGCCACGGTAATGATCGCTACGGGCTCCCAATATTCGACCAGGATGCGAGGGTCGAGCAGCAGGCCGATGGCGACGAAAAAAATCGCGCTGAACATATCCCGCACAGGCTCGATCAGGCGCTCGACCGTATGCAGCTCGCGCGCTTCGGCCATGATCGCACCGATGACGAACGCCCCCAGCGCCAGGCTGTATTCGAGCTTGACGACCAGCAGGCAGAAGGCAAAGCACAGCCCGAGCACGGTCACCAGGAGCATCTCGTTGTTGTTGAAGCTCGCTACGTACGACAAGAGGCGCGGCACGATCAGAATGCCCAGCACCAGCGACACCACCATGAACAGAGACAGCTTGCCCAGCGTGGCGAACACGGCACCGGTGCTGACTGCGCCCGTGGTGGCGATGGCCGACAGCAGCACGATCATGGCGATGGCAAGAATGTCTTCGACGATGAGAATGCCGAATACAACCTGGGCGAACTGCTCATTCTTGTAACCCAGGTCGTTGAGCGCCTTGATGATGATGGTGGTCGACGACACCGCCAGCATGGCCCCCAGGAAGATCGAATTCATCGTCCCCCAATCGAAGAACATGCCGATCTCGTAGCCGACCCACATCATCAGCGCGATTTCGGCCAGGGCGCCCGCAAGCGCCGCAGCACCGACGCGGAAGAGCTTGCGGATGCTGAACTCGAGCCCGAGCGAGAACAGCAGGAACACGACACCGAGCTCGGCCAGCGTCTGGATGGTGTGCTCGTCCTTGATCAACTGGAACGGGGGCGTATAGGGCCCGATGATGACGCCCGCCACGATATAGCCCAGCACCACCGGCTGCCGGAAGCGGTGAAACAGCACCGTCACCACACCCGCGACGAGCATGACGACGGCAAGATCCTGAATGAAATCGATTGCGTGCATTGGATTCTTATTTGTAGAGGAAACAGGATCACCCTTCAGCGGGGCCCGGATTTTTCGGACATTACGCAGCCATGTTAGTTGCAACAAATGTACCAATTTTCTCTGAACGCTCCGCCAAACCGTAAGAAAACCTCAACACTCGCGCGGCAGACTGCGCAGATTTACCTTCCACAACGTACTCGTGCGATGAACCGCCGCGACTTTATCCGCCGCTCTGCCCTGTTCCCCGCCCTGCTCGCCCCGCTGCCCGCGATGGCACAAGGTAACGAATTTTCCGTCGGGATGTCGGCGGACCTCTCCGGCCCGCTTCAGAATCTCGGCCGCGATTACTTCACCGGCGCCAAACTGGCGTTCGATCAGGCCAACGCCGCCGGCGGCGGACGGCGCATCCGGCTCATTCAAATCGACGACGCGGGCGATCCGGCACGTGCCATCGCCAACACGCAGAAGCTGCTCGCATCGGAGCGTGTCGATGTGCTGTTCGGCTACACCGGCGACGCCGCCGTGAGCGCGGTTGCCGCCAGCCCGGTATTTCGCCAGTCGGGGCGCGCGCTCTTCGCGCCGATGAGCGGCGTCGACGTCACGAACAACGATCGCATCGTCTTCCTTCGCGCGACTTACGCGGAAGAAGTCGCCACGGTCCTCGCGCGGTTTGCACGTATCGGTCTGGCGTCGCTCGCGATCGCACACACCAGCGGCCCGGCCAGCGCAGCGGCGCGCAACGCGGCCGTCGCGCTCATGCGCGAGCGCAAGGCGCCCGACCCGATGCTGTTCACATTGGCCGACGACGGCCGCAATGCCAGCGCGCTGGCACGAGACATCACCAATCGGAAGCCGCAAGCAATCGTCATACTGGCCGACACCATTGCTGCCGGCCTGCTGGCGCGCGAATTGATTCCACGTAGCCCCGGGCTCTTCGTCTGCATGATCTCGACCGTCGACGTCATGACCTTGCAGCAAATCGTCGGCCCGAAGGACTCGGTCGGCATCGTCGTATCGCGCGTCGTGCCCGACCCCGCGCGCGCCACCGCGCCGATCGCCCGCGACTTCGCACGGGCCGCGGCGAAGATGCTGGACGAAGCGCCTTCGGCCACCAGCTTTGAAGGCTACCTCGCCGCGCGTGCACTGCTGGCCGCCATGCAACGCGGCACTGATTTTGGCAACGGCTTCGATTCCCGCCGCCTGCGCGCGCTCGATCTGGGGGGCTGGTCGCTTGACTTCAGCCGGGGCAATCGCGCGTCGCACTACGTCGACACCAGCGTCATCTCACGTACGGGCACGCTTTCCGGATAAGCAAGAAGGGCTGCGCCCGCCGTTCATCCCGACGGCGGATGAGGCAAATTTCTGCAACCCACCTCCCCGGTGACGGCCTCATCTGCTATACGGAAGGCTTGGCATGCCTCGTGCATGAGCGAGCCCCATGAATCTGTTCGAACACTATGTAAACAGCGCCGACCGCTACGACGAGCTGCTGGCTGCCGATGGCACGCCCCGGCAGCATTGGCGCGAACTCATCGAGCGGCTCAAGGACCGGGGGCCCCGCGCCATGCTCGATGCGCGCGACGCCCTGCAACGCCAGATCGTCACCAACGGTGTCACCTACAACGTCTATGCCGATCCGCGTGGCGTGGATCGACCGTGGGATCTCGACCTGCTGCCCCAGATCGTGCCCGCCGAAGAGTGGGCGCAGATCGAACGGGCCATTGCCCAGCGCGCGCGACTGCTCAACAAGGTGCTCGCCGACCTGTACGGTCCGCAGCGACTGATCGAACAGGGTCTGGTGCCGGCCGCCGCCATCTACGGACATCCCGGCTACCTGCGCCCCTGTCGCGGCATCGACATGCCCGGCGACGTGTTCCTGCATCTGTACGCGGCCGATCTGGCGCGTTCGCCCGATGGCCAATGGTGGGTGGTTTCCGATCGCACGCAGGCGCCGTCCGGTGCGGGCTACGCGCTGGAAAACCGCAGCCTCATCGGCAGCCAGTTTCCCGAACTGTTGCGCAGCCTGCGCGTGGAGCCGCTGATGGGCTTCTTCCAGGCACTGCGCAACAGCCTCGCACAATGGGCGCCACGCGGTGACGAACAACCATTGCTGGTACTGCTCACACCCGGCCCATTCAACGAGACCTACTTCGAGCACACCTATCTCGCGCGCCACATGGGCCTGCCGCTGGTCGAAGGGCAAGACCTTACCGTTCGCCACGGCGGCGTATTCCTCAAGACGCTCTCCGGCTTGCGACGCGTGCACGCGATCCTGCGGCGGCAGGACGATGCCTGGTGCGACCCGCTCGAATTGCGCGCGGACTCCACGCTCGGCGTGCCGGGGCTGGTCGACGCCGCCCGGCGCGGCGAAGTGCTGGTCGCCAACGCGCTGGGCAGCGGACTGATCGAATCGGGGGCTCTGCTCGGCTATCTGCCGGCCATCGCCGAGCACTTGCTGGGCGAGTCCTTGGCGATGCCGTCGGTCGCGACCTGGTGGTGCGGCGAAGAGGCCGCCTGTGACGTGGTGCTCAAGCGTCTGCCGGAGCTGGTCATCAAGCCCGCGTACGTGCAAAGCGGCGTAACACCCATGTTCGGCGCCGATCTGAACGAAGCGGAACGGTCTGTCCTGGCCGCGCGCATCCGGCGCGAACCGCGCGAATTCATCGGGCAGGAACCTGTGCACCTGGCGAGGTCCCCCGTCTGGGATGTGATTCACGGCGGTCTGCAATCGCGCGTCGCCGGCCTGCGCGTCTATGCCGCCGCCACCCCCCAGGGCTATACCGTCATGCCGGGCGGGCTCACACGCGTGGCAGGTCCGCAGGATTTACGCGTGATCTCCATCCAGCGCGGCGGCGGCAGTAAGGACACCTGGGTCACGGCCTCGGCGCAACAGGAACTGCCGCTGGGCACGGCGCGCGATCTGTCGCCCGGACTGGTCGCCCACGAACGCGAACACGGCGCGCTCGCCAGCCGCATCGGCGAGAACATGTTCTGGATGGGGCGCTACATAGAGCGGGCCGATACGGGCCTGCGCCTTCTGCGCACAGGACTGCGCGCGCAGCTCGCCGCGGACGACGCCGAATGGCCCCAACTGCTGGAGACGGGACGCGCCGCGGGCGTCATTCCGCCCGCCGGGTCCGCCATGACGCCGCAAGCCACGCTGCTGGCGGCGCTCGGCGATACGAGCCTGCCGGGTTCGGCCGCCAGCAACCTGCAGCAGGTGGTGCGGCTGGCACGCACCCTGCGCGATCGCCTGGCGCCAGATAGCTGGCGCATCTACAACCGGATCGAGCGACTGCTCGGCCAATGGCGGCGCGGCCCGCACACGTTGTCCGACGCGCTGGAGTTTCTCGACCAATCGCTGCTGGCGCTCATCACCCTGTCGGGCTATGCCATGGAGCACATGACGCGCGACGCCGGCTGGCGCTTTCAGTCGCTGGGACGACGAATCGAGCGCATGCAATCGCTGTCGACCTGGCTGGCGCATCTGCTTGTCCCGCAGGGACAGCCTCCCGCGCTCGAAACGCTCATCGACCTCTCCGACAGTGTGCTGACCTATCGCCGGCGTTATCAGCGCACCACCGAGCAGGCCTTGGTCGCGGAACTGCTGCTGATCGATCACGACAATCCGCGTGGCTTCATCTATCAACTGCAGTCACTGCTCGATCACACCCAGGAACTGCCGGACAACGCGCCGGGGTCGGTCGATGAGCTGCTGCTTCCGCTCATCGACCGTCTGCTCGCCCTGCCGCCGGAAGGATGGGTCGCCACCGAAGAACGTCAGGCGCAGTTGCGCCGCTTGCTGTCCGATGCCTGGCAGGTCGGTAATGCGCTTGCCACACGATTGCAGGGACGGTATTTCAGCCACGTCCGCACGCGCTCCACGTTGGCCTAGGTTTTCTCATGCGCTATTGCATCGACCACGTTACCGAATACCGATATGACGAGGCTGTCACCCTGAGCTATCAGGTGGCGCACCTGCGGCCGCTGGATACGCCGTGGCAGCGCTGCATCGACCATGTACTCGATGTCGCGCCCAGCCCGGACCTGCGCCAGGACGCGACAGACTACTTCGGCAATCCCACGACGCGATTCGAGATCGCCAGACCACACACGACGCTGAAAGTGCGAGCGCGCAGCCTTGTGGACGTATCGCGCGGCGGGTCGAGCCTGCCGATCCCGTCTGCGTGGGAGGATGTCGCGGCACATTTTCGGCAGCCGATATTGGCGGATCGGGATGAGCGCTCGGCCTGTGAGTTCCTCTTTGCGACGCCGCACACGCCCACCAATGAAGTGGTGCGCGCTTTCTTCGCGGCGGTTTTCAAGCCAGGGCGTCCGACCCTTGAAACGCTGATGGCGCTGATGGCGCATATTCACGATGGCTTCGAGTTCGATCCGGATGCAACGCGGGTCGAGACATCGCTGAGCGAAGTGCTCGCGCTGCGACGCGGCGTATGCCAGGACTTCACCCACTTGATGATCGCCGCCGTGCGCGCCATGGGCCTGCCAGCCCGCTACGTGTCGGGCTATCTATTGACGAAGCCGCCCCCGGGGCAAGCGCGACTCGTGGGTGTCGATGCCTCTCACGCCTGGGTGTCGGTGTTCGTCCCGGGCTGCGGCTGGCTGGAATTCGATCCAACGAACAACGTGCGGCCGACCGATGAGCACATTGCACTGGGTTATGGGCGCGATTTCTCGGATGTCTCGCCCCTGCGGGGAGTCATTCTGGGCGGCGGCAATCACGCGCTGGACGTGGCCGTAACAGTCGAGCCCGCGGAATCGCGAATCCCCGGCTAAACCCTGCTGTGATCAGGGATAGGGGCATCTGTGTCGACACAATTTTCTTGTTGCCATGTGATCAATAGCTCATCACAATAACAATCATTCTTATTCGCAAACAAGTTGAGCGCGAAAATGATTGTCTGTCTGTGCAAGGGCGTCAGTGACCATCGGATCCGCAACGCGATCCACAATGGCTCTCAATCCGTCGATGAGCTGACACTTGAACTCGGCGTTTGCTCCGGGTGCGGCTGCTGCCGGGAGACCTGCGAAGATCTCATCTCGGAGTGCTCGGGTACGGCTACCACCGTTCAGGTTCTCTGCGCAGCGTAAGAAATTCCTCATCCCCTCCCATCGCCTGCTATGCTCTTATCCTGATTTTTCGGGAGGAGGCTGATCATGCAAGGCGACAGCGGAGTCATCGCGTTTCTGAACGCCCAGCTCAAGAACGAGCTCACCGCGATCAACCAGTACTTCCTTCACGCGCGCATCTATCGCCATTGGGGCCTGGATAAACTCGGCGCAAAGGAATACGAAGAATCGATCGGCGAAATGAAGCATGCCGACCGGTTGATCGAGCGCATCCTGATGCTCGAAGGCCTGCCCAACCTGCAGGATCTGGGCAAGCTGCTCATCGGCGAGAGCGTCCCTGAAGCGCTCGATAGCGACCTCAAGCTCGAATACGGCGCGCAGAAGACCATCAAGGACGGCATGGCCCACTGCGAAAGCGTGCGCGACTATGTCTCGCGCGACTTGCTGCAGGACATTCTCAACGATACGGAAGAACACATCGACTGGCTGGAAACGCAGATCGACCTGCTCGGCAAGATCGGCCTGCAGAATTACCTGCAATCGATGGTCAAGGCACCGGAATAACCGGGCGCCTCGGCGGAGCAAAACGGCGCTTTACAGCGCCGTTTTTTTTCGTTGCAGGACATCCCGCCCCGCCAGCCCTGCTTGACTTCACTGGCGGACTTCCCCGACGTTGCCGGGCGACCACGTGCCATCGCTGCTGCGGAAGGGGTTGATGTCCAACCCACCGCGGCGGGTATAGCGCGCCCACACGGCCAGGCGTTCAGGGCGACAGCGGCGCGTGATGTCCATGAAAATGCGCTCCACGCACTGTTCGTGGAATTCATTGTGCTCACGGAACGAAACCACGTAGCGCAGCAAACCTTCGCGGTCGATCGCGTTACCGCTGTAGCGGATGGCCACCATGCCCCAGTCCGGCTGCCCAGTGACCAGACAATTCGATTTGAGCAGGTGTGAGTACAGCACTTCGTCCTGCACGTGAGCCGCGCCCACGCTCAGCAGCCGTGCGTCCGGCTGATAGCGGTCGATATCGATATCCAACTCGTCGACACAGACGCCTTGCGGCAGCCCGAGCGCGCGCGTGGCGCCGCCAACGGGTTCGAGCCGTACTGTCACCTCGCCGCCAGCGGCGGCAGACAGATCGCGCGTGAGCATTGCCCGCAGTTCATCAAGACTCGCCACCCGCGTCTGGTTGAATGAGTTCAGATACAGCTTGAGCGACTTCGACTCGATGAGACGCGGCGTATCCGCCGGCACGCGGAATTCGCCCAGCGCCACCCCCGGCTTGCCCCGCAGGTTCAACCACGAGATCTCGTACGCGTTCCAGATATCCTCGCCCACGAACGGCAAAACGCCATCGATGCCGATCTCCTCACGCTTGCCGCTGCGCGCGATCGGGAACAGCAATTCGGGCGCGTACTCGCTGCGGTAAGCCGTGGCTTTTCCGAGCGGAGATTCATTCACGTCGATAGAAATATCGGTACTCATCAAGACAGATCCTGCAAGCGCTGCGACAGAAAGGCCGCTCAGTTTACTTCAGGCGCAGAAGGTGACGGTTTGCGTGCCAGAGACGTCACACATCGCCACCACACATCAGATCACACCGCGAGCGAGCGGGCCAAGGCGTTGTGTCGCGCACACACCTGCGGCAGATCGACTGTCGTGAGGCCCCCATCTCGCACCACCACGCGCCCATTAATCACCGACCAACGTACCCTGGGCGGCGTACAGAACACCAGCGAAGCTAGCGCGTCGTGAACCGCGCCGCCAGCCATGCCGACACCGTCGAGCGGAAACGCCACGCAGTCCGCGCTCATGCCCGGCGCGATCGCACCGATATCGTCGCGCCCCAGCACACGTGCCCCACCCACCGTGGCGATCTCCAGCGCCTGCCGCGCGCTCATGGCAGTCGGCCCAAAACCGACGCGCGCCAGGAGCATCGCAGCACGCGCCTCGCCCAGCATGTGCGCGCCGTCGTTCGAGGCAGATCCATCCACGCCCAATCCGATCGGTACGCCCGCCGCGCGCATCGCGGGAATAGGTGCGATGCCGGACGCCAGCCGCATGTTCGAGCACGGGCAATGCGCGACACCTGTCCCGGTGCGTGCGAAGAGTTCGATCCCGGCTGCATCCAATTGCACGCAGTGCGCGTGCCACACGTCGTGACCGACCCAACCCAGCGACTCGGCGTATTCAGCAGGCGTCATGCCGAATTGCTCGCGGCTGTAGTCGACGTCCTTCGCGTTCTCGGCCAGATGCGTGTGCAGGCGCACGCCATAGCTGCGTGCCAAGATCGCCGATTCGCGCATCAGGTCGCGGCTGACCGAGAACGGTGAACACGGGGCGACCGCCACCTGCACCATCGCGTGGCGCGAAGCGTCGTGCCACGTCTCGATGACGCGGCGAGTGTCGCGCAGGATGTCGTCCTCGCGCTCCACGACACTATCCGGCGGCAAGCCTCCCTGTGAGCGCCCGACGCTCATGCTTCCCCGCGATGCGGTGAAGCGCATGCCGATCTGCGCAGCGGCTTCGATCGAATCATCCAGCCTGCAGCCGTTGGGATAGATGTAGAGATGATCCGACGACGTCGTGCAGCCCGACAGGATCAGCTCCGCCATCGCCGTCAGCGTCGACACGCTCATCATCTCGGGCGTGAGCCGAGCCCACACCGGATACAAGGCCTGCAACCAGTCGAACAGCTCGGCGTCCTGCGCGGAAGGCAATGCACGCGTCAGGCTCTGGTACATGTGGTGATGCGTGTTGATCAGTCCGGGCAGAAGCGCATGTCCTGCCAGATCGATGACTTCGTCAGCCTCGGTGGGCAGATCGGCGCTGCTGCCCACTTGTTCAATCACGCCGTCACGGATGAACACGCCTCCGTGTGGAATTTCGCGCCGCGAGGCATCCATGGTGGCAAGAATGTCGGCGTTCTTCAGCAGTAGCGTCGTCATGGCATCGGGGGTGGAAAAAAGCCGGAGAAGAATAGCCGAGCGGACAAAACAAAGGGCGCCCGGGGCGCCCTTATGTCCAAAACCGGATGAGCCTCGGCGACTCAGCTGGCCTGTTCCGTCGCGACTCGATCGCTGGCAACCTCGGCGCGCGATGGCGTGGTCTTCATGACTTCGCGCAGTCGGTTGAGCTCGGTATTGACCTTGTTCGCGTAGAACATCGACGAATCATTGGGTGCGCCGCCATACATCTGCAACGCGCGGTCGAGACCGCCGGATGCCTTGATGTACTCCTTCAGGATCAGCGCACCGACGCGCAGGTTTTCGTTGGGATCGAACAGCGCAGTCTTGCCCATCGAAGCCGTGATCTTGTCAGAATGAAAGCGCGGAATGATCTGCATGAGCCCCTGGGCGCCCACCACGCTTTCGGCGAGCGGATTGAAGCGCGACTCCACCGAGGTGACCGCCAGGATCAGGATCGGGTCGACGCCCGTCGCATGCCCTTCGCGCACCGCGGCCTGGACCAGCGGCTGCACAACCAGCTTGGATACCTTGTAGCGCTTGGCGATGTAATCCGACAGGCGCACCAATTCCGGCGTCAGATGCTTGACGGAGGCCCAGGTACCCATTGTCGGGACCGACGCCACCGACGAAGCCGCGGCCGACGACGACGATGCTGCCGCGATGACGGGTGTCACCGGCGCCGCATCAGCCCCAGTAACCGCCACGCTGTCAGCGCTTTCACCATGATTGAACAAAAGCCGGGGGTTGAGGCCCTCGACGCCCGCATGGGATACCTGGTAACCGATCAGCGCCAAAACCATGACGCCGGCCATGACGAGGCCCCCATGCGCAAAGTGCAGTAGAAAAGTCCCAGTGTGGCGCACAACCTGCGCGCAACGCACCAATTGACTCATGATCTCACCTCAACGTTCGTTCTCGATGCGGACCGACACGTAGCGCGCAAGGGCTCCACGCGGACGACACTGCTCGACAACCTGGCGGCGTGTGCTCCGGAGACCGGAGTGTTGGGATGTATAGGATGCCGCCTACTTCAGATCACGCGCGCCTGGGCCTGAGAGGCCAATGCGACGCACGCACGTACTATTGCTTTGTGGCACAGCAGGTCACTTGAAGGCCATTCGGCCAGGGCGCCCGGGACAGACCTTGCTGCACGGAGATTTCATCCTCGTATTCAATGCGGGACCACTTCGATTTGCCAAGGGGCAACGGGGTCACAACCGGCTGCAATGCTTTTGGCATAAACAGTAAACCCGGCCGCACTCGATCAGGCGCGAACGCAGTCTATTGATTTGCAAGTACTTTGTCAATGTAGCCCAATCCCGCATGGTGACTGGGACTTGCATTTTGCATATCGAGGAAGTGGGGTACAGGTATCGACTTTTGCGCGATCAAAGGACTCGGACCGGCATTTGTATCAAAGTGTTCGGACTGTTCCTACAAAGCTCACAGGACCGGACGATCCCCGCAGGAAATCCCTGCCGGCGGCAATCCGCAAACAGTCATATATAGAGTGGCGCCACGTTCCGACCATGCCGCAGTTCGCCGCTCTTTGGCCTGCCGTCGCGCACGAAAAAAAGCCCCCTGGCCGCACGAGGCAACCAGGGGGCGTTGCTGCCTGCGCGACCGAGGTCGCGCAGCGATGCGTCATCAGGACGGACGCGAACCCGTCGGGAACGGCCATGCCGCCGTCGGATTGAGCGACGACTTCAGACCCGGGGTTGCAGCAGTCGAAGGCTTCGGCTCGGCCGGCGCAGCAGCGGGTGCCGGAGCCGGTGCAGCGGCGGGTGCCGGTGCAGCAGGCTTTTCAGCAGCCGGAGCGGGCGCAGCGGCCTTCTCCACCTTCTTCGCCGGCGCCTTTGCCTTCTTCGGCGCAGCAGCCTTCTTCGGTTCAGCCTTCTTTGCCTCTACCGCTTTCGCAGGCTCAGGCTTTTCGGGCTTTTTTGCCGCAGCCGGCTTGGCAGCCTTCGCAGCCGGCTTGGATGCCTTGCCAGCCTTGGCAGCCGGAGCCTTCTTCACTGCCGTCTTGGCGGCCTTGGCGACCGGCTTGGCGGCAGCCTTCGGCGCGGCGACCTTCTTCGCGGCGGGCTTCGCAGCCGGCTTGGCGACGGCCTTCTTGGCAGCAGGCTTCGCAGCAGCCTTGGTCGCGGTCTTCTTGGCAGCCGGTTTGGCAGCGGCCTTCTTCGCCGCGGGCTTGGCGGCTACTTTCTTCGCAGCCGGCTTGGCGGCTACCTTCTTCGCGGCCGGCTTGGCAGCAACCTTCTTGGCTGCCGGCTTGGCGGCGGCCTTGGCAGCCGGCTTCGCTGCCGCCTTCGTCGCCTTGGCTGCCGGCTTGGCAGCAGCCTTGGTCGTGGCCTTCTTGGCGGCCGGCTTCGCAGCGGCCTTGGCTACCGTCTTCTTAGCGGCAGGCTTGGCGGCGACGGCCTTCTTGGCGACCGGCTTGGCGGCGACCTTCTTCGCAGCCGGCTTTGCAGCAGCCTTGGTCACCGTCTTCTTCGCTGCGGGCTTGGCCGCAGCCTTCGGCGCAGCAGCCTTCTTCGCGGCCGGCTTCGCAGCAGCCTTGGTCACCTTGGCAGCGGGCTTCGCAGCAGCCTTGGCGGCCGGCTTGGCGACAGCCTTCTTCACTGCCGGCTTCGCGGCGGCGGCCTTCTTTGCCGGTGCTGCCTTGGCAGCGGGCTTCGCGGCCGCCTTGGCGGCTTTGGGCTTCGTGGTCTTTGCAGCAGTTGCCATAATCACACCTCCTTTGATCGCCTTCGGGTTAGTCGGCGTTACACAAGAAACACCTTCGCTCCGTCAGGTGCGAATGGTGCGATGCCACGCGAATACGTGGCTAAAAGAAGCCTGCCTGCGCAGGCTCCTGAAACTGTGCTGAAGCAACCGGGGGCTGAAACGAAAACAGCACTGCCGGGCCCGCCGCGATGCGGCAGCCAGGCAGTGCTGCAGAGATGGGGCAAGTGCCGTGTACTCAATCAGTCCCAGTTCAGCGTTCCACCCGTTTGATACTCGATCACACGGGTCTCGAAGAAATTGCGCTCCTTCTTCAGATCCAGCATCTCGCTCATCCACGGAAACGGGTTTTCCGCGCCCGGGTAGATAGCGTCGATACCGATCTGCTGACAACGCCGGTTGGCGATGAAGCGCAGGTATTCCTTGAACATCGATGCGTTCAGACCCAGCACGCCACGCGGCATGGTGTCTTCGGCATACGCATACTCGAGCTCGACGCCCTGTTGCATGAGGTCGCGGATTTCTTCGCGGAACTCAGCCGTCCACAGGTGCGGGTTCTCGAGCTTGATGGTGTTGATGAGGTCGATGCCGAAGTTGCAGTGCATCGACTCGTCGCGAAGGATGTACTGGTACTGCTCGGCCGCGCCGGTCATCTTGTTCTGGCGACCGAGCGCCAGGATCTGTGCGAAGCCGACATAGAAGAACAGGCCTTCCATGATGCAGGCGAAGACGATCAGCGAACGCAGCAGTTGCTGGTCGGTCTCCGGCGTGCCCGTCTTGAAGTTCGGGTCGGTCAGCGTGTCGATGAACGGGATGAGGAATTCATCCTTGGCACGAATGCAGGCGACTTCGTGATACGCGTTGAAGATTTCGCCTTCATCGAGGCCGAGCGATTCGACGATGTACTGGTAAGCGTGCGTGTGGATCGCCTCTTCGAACGCCTGACGCAGCAGAAATTGACGGCATTCCGGCGCGGTGATGTGGCGATACGTGCCGAGCACGATGTTGTTCGCAGCCAGCGAATCGGCCGTGACGAAGAAGCCGAGGTTGCGCTTGACGATGCGGCGCTCGTCGTCGGTGAGACCGTTGGGGTCTTTCCACAGGGCGATGTCGCGAGACATGTTGATCTCTTGCGGCATCCAGTGGTTCGCGCACGTGGAGAGGTATTTTTCCCAGGCCCACTTGTACTTGAAGGGTACGAGCTGATTGACGTCGGTGGCGCCGTTGATGACTCGCTTGTCCGCGACGTTGATGCGACGCGACGCGTCGTCCTCGTCTGCGGATTCACTGGCGACGACTGTCTCCTGCGCGAAGGAGGACTGGGTTTGCAGCCCTGCTTGCGGAGCACGTGGTGCCAACGCGTTCAGATCATCTTCAAAGTTCAGCATGCCAATATCCTTTAGATCAAATTGCTCGTCGATGCAATGTTTTTTCGCACCTGCCGAAGCCCGGATCGCTAGTGTTTACGCGGCTCTCCGAGCATCGATTCTATTGTCATAACGCATCGCCCCTCGCAAACCCGCATGAAATAAGGCTCTGCGAGAAGCACATCATTTTGTCTGCGCAGAACGCGCGCACAACACGCGCTTTGCGACGAACACAACACTTCCGACAGACGGTGCGACGCCCATGTCATTCATCGCGTCGCACCGTGTCGACGCAAATGGAGTGAACGAAGGTCGCAAACAGCGCGCCCGATCGCGTCGACCGTGTCGCGGGTCGAGCTCGCGAGCGCATCGTCGACACACTTTGCCGATGACAAAACAGCCCGGCGACGCACTGCGTTTTCTGCTCGCGAAACGTTCTGCGTGACACCGTCTTCCGCATGAGAGACGGTGTCGTTCGGAGTGCGATTCGGGCCACGAACTCCCGCGACCTGACCGGCCTCACCGACAGGCTTCGCAGCTCGCTTCGCTCGTACGCCGTCTCTCGACAGAGACGGGGTTAGGTTGTGGCTTCGCCCCCTCCGATCGTTACCGCTGCTTACCGCGGAGAGCTTCGCAGCTCGCTTCGCTCGTACGCCGTCTCTCGACAGAGACGGCGTTAGGTTGTGGCTTCGCCCCCTCCGATCGTTACCGCTGCTTACCGCGGAGAGCTTCGCAGCTCGCTTCGCTCGTACGCCGTCTCTCGACAGAGACGGCGTTAGGTTGTGGCTTCGCCCCCTCCGATCGTTACCGCTGCTTACCGCGGAGAGCTTCGCAGCTCGCTTCGCTCGTACGCCGTCTCTCGACAGAGACGGCGTT